>JAQSDJ010000071.1 GCA_029945855.1 Lacunisphaera sp. | reverse complement strand
GGATACGATGTCCTGAAGTCAAAGTGGATAGGATGTCTTGGTTGCACCTTGCACCGTTTCCCTTTATCAGGTTTCAGGTCTCAGGTTTCAGGTTTCTCATGAGTGCGGAGGCTTGCGGGGCGCTTGCGCCCTGCTAGCCTCCCGCACTCATGATCACCAACCGCCACCGCGGACTGGTCCGGATCCACGGCGGCGCCGTCCTGCTCGGCCTCGCGGTATTCTTCTGGGTCTATGCGGAGTTCACCCTCCGCTACCTCTCGGAGTGGATGAAGCTGACCCGTGAGGTCAACCTGCTGCCGTATTTCCTCTGCGTGGTCATCGGCATGCTCGCCGCCGGCGGACGCATCCGGGCGGTCGAATCCCGCCTGACGCGACTGGCCGTCACCGACGCCGCGGGGCTCGCCACCTGGCAGGTGACCCTGATGGCGCTCGCCGTGTTCACGATGATGTTCGCCACCCAGGACCGCAGCATCAGCCGCCTTTTCCTCGGCACCTTCCTGGTCTGGAGCTGGCTGGGGCTCTTCGGGCTGCACCGCGCGCTGCCGCGCCGGCTGGCCGGTCTCCTGTTCAGCCAGGGTGACCGCGTCCCCACCCTCTTCATCGGCCGGCCCGACTCCCTGCCTTTGCTGAAGGACTGGCTCGATCAGCGGCTACATCTCGGCATCCACCCCGCCGGCTTCGTTTCACTCAGCCTGGCGGAGGGGAAAGCTGAAATCGGAGACCTGAAACCTGAAAGTTCCGGATCCAATGCAGGCCTGCCTTTCTCTACCTCAGGTTTAGTTCCATCTCCTCAGGTTTCAGGTTTCAAGTTTCAGGTTTCCCCGCTCAGCGAGCTGCCGGCGCTGCTCGCGGAGCGAAGCATCGGCCAGGTCATTTTGCTCGAGTTGCCGGACAGCCCCCCGGTCGCCCGGCAGATCCTCGCCCACTGCCAGGCCGCCGGCTGCCGGCTCTTGGTGCACCACCGGGTGGAGGATGTGCTCGGCCACCCGGTTGTCTCGGTGGATGAAGGCGGACACCATTTCTTCAGCCTCCACGACGAGCCGCTCGAGGAGCCGCTCAACCGGGCGGTGAAACGCCTCTTCGACCTCGCGGTCGCGGTGCCGGTCGTGGTGCTCGTGCTGCCGCCCCTCATGCTGGTGGTCTGGATTTTTCAGCGGATGCAATCCCCGGGGCCTCTCTTCCATGTCCGCCCCCGCTCGGGCGAGCACCGGGCCCAGTTCCGCATGCTCAAGTTCCGCTCGATGCACCTCGCCCCGCCCGACGCGGAGGCGGAGGGCCGGCAGGCCGCGGCCGACGATCCCCGCGTGTTCCCCTTCGGTCATTTCCTGCGCCGGCACAGCCTCGATGAATTTCCCCAGTTCTGGAACGTGCTCACCGGGGAGATGAGCATTGTGGGCCCGCGGCCGGTCATGCCCGTCCTCGACGAGGAATTCGAGCGCCAGGTGCAGGCCTACCGCTCCAAGCACTGGGTGAAGCCCGGCATCACGGGCCTGGCCCAGAGCGAAGGATTCCGCGGAGAAATCCAGACCCCGGAACAACTCCAGCAGCGGATCCGCCTCGACCTTTATTATATCGCCCACTGGTCCCTCTGGCTCGACCTGCAGATCACGCTGCGGACCGCCCGACAGATCCTCCGCCCGCCGCCGAGCGCGTATTGAGGCGGCACGGTGGTGTCATCGCCACCGGCCACTCCCGATCCGATTAATGCTTCTTCGCGGCTTCCGCCGTGAATGCCGGGGGAGAGTGCCGGGCCATCGCATCGGAGAAGGCGAGCGCCGGGCCCCACCAGCCCCACTGACGCAGGCGCTGCGCCCAACGGGCCGGACGCAGCAGTGAGACGGCGGTCAGGAGCACGACCCCGACCGCCAGAAAACGCAGGGCGAGCCACGCGACCGCATTCCAGGAGTGGCCGCTCGCCAGCAAAATGCCCGACACAACCACGAAAGGCAGCCAGAACTGCCAGCGGACAAACTCCCGCAATCGATGAAGCTTGGACTTCGGTCTGGTCTCCCGCGTCGAGCCCGCCCTCGCTTGGTTCGGACTCGATTGCTCACGCTCAATGAGCTTTTGCAGGGCCGCCGGTGGAGCCCGCAGACGCCAGGCGGCCAGCGCCGCCATCATTCCGACCAACCCGCAGAATATCGCCCACGCGCCGATCAGCCAAGGCAGGCCCGGCGCGGTTACATGGGCCTTGTCCGCGATCCAAAGCACCACCGCATCGTAAGCCCGGAACAATTCGCCGCCGAGAAAGAGATACTGGAGCAAAATGCCCTGCATGGCCGCCCAAACCCCGACCAGCGCCCCACCGAGGGCGAAGCCAGCGACATTCGCGCCGAGCACCTGCACCGCCGTGCCGAACAGGAGGCCTTGGGCGGCGATGGCGAGCATGGGCCGCAGGCGGCTGCCCCCGGGAGAAAGAGCCTTCAGTCCCGCGGATATGAAAGGCACCCAGATGACGCGGCCGGGCTGCGCCAACCCCAGGCTCGTGAACACCATCATGCCGGCCTGCAGGCTGGACATGACGACTCCGCGCAACGGCAGCTTGGACGCATGCAGGACGGTCCCGAGCGTCATTTCCAAACCGCCCGACGCCCCGCCGAACAAACCGATGCGGGTCCATTCACCGTAGTCGGCACAAGCCTGGCGGAGTTCGGCGAGCGCCCCGGGTGAGTCGGCGATGATCTTCAGGTCAAACCGCCGGCCGAGCCGCGTCTCGATCGCCTCGGCGACTCCCGCCCGCACGGTCATGACCACGACGCCGGGACGGGCCTGCAGGAGTGCCGGCCACAGCGACATCAGGCCCTCGCCCCTTGCTTCAAACCGGCCGAACTCATCCAGCAGGACGAGCGGCGACTTGGCCGGCAGTGCCGCGGCCCACTCGTGCAACCGCTGGCGCGTCGCCGGGACGAACCGGTAGGGCGGGTTGCAGGCGGGATCCTTCTCGGCCCAGGGCAAATCCTCCCCCGTGGCGAGCAGGGTCAGCCGGTAGCTACTCGCTCCCTCCCCCACCCGGTGGTGTTCACCCGCCCCCGCCAGGAACCCGTCAATCCGGCCGCCCTGCACGCGCTGCCCGGCGGCCAGTTCGGCCAGCAGCCGGGTCTTGCCGCTCCCGGGCGGACCGATGACGGCGATCAGCAGACCGGGGGATGACGGGAGATGCTTGCGTGCGTCACTCATGAGCACAGGTCGAAAAACATGAATACTCCGGCAAATGTGGCGGCGGAAAAGCGATGAAGCGATGGATCATGGCCCGCTGGCTTTGGGCCACGTGGAGGGAATGCGACCGGGAGATCACGCCGGTTTAGGATTGACCAACGGCTTGTGCCCCGGGGAACGGGCGACGGGGAGGCCGGCCGCGGCCCAATCCTTCACGCCTTCCGACAGGCGCAGGGCCCGGATGGCAAGGCCGGCGAGTTGTTCCTGCGCCGTGTCCCCCAGCAGGCAGTAGGGCCCACGGCAGTAAAGCACGACGATCTTGTCGGAGGGAAGTTCTTTGACGCGCTGGAATAGTTCGGTAAGCGGAATCGAGATCGCGTCCGGCAGATGGTCCGCGTCGTATTCCTCCTTCGGCCGCACATCGATCAGGACCACGGCGTTTTGCCTGATCAATTCTGCCAGCACGTCCTTGTTAACGGTGCCTCCTCGCGTGCTGCGTTGGGAGGAGAGCCCGGCATACAACTGTTGCAACTCCACCAACCGCGTGGCGCTGTAATCGCGATAATTCAGCCAGAAGTTCTTCACCGTTTCATCGGCGAGGCCGTAGGCGATATGGCGGCCCATGCGCCGGGTCGTAACAATATTCACCTTCTTCATCAACTGCAGGTGGTGGGACACGTTGGCCACAGGCTGTTCAATCGCCGCCGCCAAGTCCTCGACGGTCCGATCACACTGGCAGAGCATGTGCAAAAGCCGCAGTCGCAGCGGACTGGACAGGACATGCCCCAGAGTGGCGATCATTTCATACGGAGCCTGCGGATCCTTGAGTTTCATGCGGGATGTAGCGTATGTGGAAGAATTCTCGCGTGGGGTCAACTGAGCGTGCGCCAGCTATCTAGATGGGGAAAGACAGGGGGGCCTGCTATCCTTGATCCCGGCGGTGGGCGGCCCTCCGCCCCGACCCGGAAGCTCTCAGATAACCAAGCCGACAAAGGCCAGGAGTGGCAGGAAGCGGGTCCCCGTTTGGCGCATTCCGCGACCGGCTTGGGGCTGCGGCCTGAGCTGAGATCGCCTGATACTTTGACCGGCGCAGCGAATGCAGAAACCATGTCTTTCACCTTTGGCGGAGATGCTGGGGTAGAACAGCCGGCACCAGCGTCGAAGCTAGTGCCGGCGATCAATCAGAACGGTTTAGTCAGGACGGTGGTATGCGCCACCCTCCGGGTCCCTGTTTAGCAACCGGCGCTCGGCTTGCCCTTGCTCATTTTATACTTATCCCCGGCCTTCATTTCCTTGGTCATCGAGGTTTGGACGGTGATGACATTGCCCTCGATGGCAGTGATCTTGGCGCTGCGCAGCAGCAACTTGCCGGATTCGTCCACGGCCCGGACGTAGGCACCCTTCTTGACCCAGGCCATATTGCCGGAGACTTCGATGGTGGCCGTGTTGCCGTCGACGGCCACGACGGTGCCGTTCGTTGTTTCGTCCGCGGCCAGGGCAAAGGTGACGCCGAAGGCGAGGATCATGAGTGAGATGAATAGTTTTTTCATGGTGGTGATTCCTAGGGGGATGGATGGATGGTTGGTTGGTTGGTTGATCGAGAGATCAAAATGCGACTTGGAACATGGCGCGCAGCGAATTGTTTTCGGTGAACGCGCCAACCGAGGATGTGGGCAGGCCGGTCACAAACGCGGTGGGCTTGGCAAACTCGTTGCGCTGGTATTCGAGGGTGAAACGAACGCTGTTGTTGCCGGTGATGAAATAATTGAAGCCGACCGCCTTCTGGGTGATCGTCTGCTCTGTGACGCCCGCAATTACCGCCAGATCCCAATTCTCGTAGTAGGCGTAGGGCTGCAGTTTTCCTTTCTTGCCGAAAGTCTGCGGCAGGAGATAAGCGGCCCGCACATACCAGCCTTCCTTCTGGCCGTTGACGCCACCGAGATTTGAGAGACGGTCCCCCGGGTTCAGATTGGTCCTGAAGGCATCGTCGAAGTCACATTTCAGATAAGCCGCGGTGATCGTGGAGGTGCCAATAGGGGTGGGATATTCAAACAGCACGTCGGCGGTGAACGCCGAGTAGTCGACCGTTTCTTCATTTTGAATCACGCCGGCTGAGGTGACGTTCTTGTAGACGGCATTCGGCTCAAACGCGGCACCAACCCCGAAGGTCAGGATTTTCAGATCCCCCAGATAAGAACCTTCATAACCTGATGCGGCTTCCTTATCCCAGAAGGAGTAGTGGACGCGACCAACATACATGAAGTCTTCGCTGGGGGTCGGGCTCGACACGACGGAAGCCTGCGTGAAGGGATTGGTCGTCCGCGTGAAACCTTCCCGGCCTTGGAAGACCGAGGCCTGGTAAACGACGCGGCCATCGACGAGTTTGCCCCAGGAAGTGACGCCGATGTCACGACTGGTCTTCGTCGGAACCGCACCGTAGCCGCTGAAAATGAAGGCCGAGCGGTCCAGGGTGAGCGGATCAAAGCAGCCGTCGAGATTGCCCCGCGTCAGGGGAATTTTCGTCAGGCCGATCTTGAGGTTCAGCATCTCGCTGTAATTGGCGATGAAATAGCCGTCATGCAGGCGGATATTGGCGTCGTTGTAATCAGTGTCCTGGCTGGTCACGCTATAGCCGGTGGAACCCGACTTGGTCGTGCCGAGGACGCTAGTGGTGTTGATCTGGAAGCCATAGGTTTCGTCCATCATGCCGGTGAGCGTGAGTCGAAAACGCGCAAAGCGCAGGTCGGTGCGGTCGCCGGTGAAATCGGCCCCGCTGCCGTAATCGGTGCTTTCCGCCAGCAGTTGCCCGCGCAGTTTGATTTCGAGGCTGACCATGTTCGCCTCGATGATATCGGCCGACATCGTCACCGATGCGACCAAGGCGGTCGCGATCATCGCAACGCCTAGTTTTGTTTGGGATAGGTTCATGTTCTGGTATTGTCGATTAGCCCATCGGTATTGTCGGTGTGCCGATGCTCCAAGGGGGCAGGGCATACACATGAAAAACCGCAGCCACGGCGGGCTAAGATGTGATGGTGCGGTGATTTCACGCGACCATTCTTCCTGTCTTTTGAATGTTAGTCTATTGGAAGAACTGCCGCCCTATCGGGTAGTAAATCAAGGGAATTCGAGTGTAGTCTATCTTATGAGGTGGCACCCTGGCATTACCGAATCTATTTTTAGTCGCGTTTAATTAACTTTCTATTATCGTTTTATGACTTTCCAAGTGCCATTTATCACTCTAGATCATGATTTTAGAGAATACCATATTTCCCGCGTGGATTTAAGACAGAATGACCCATCCGTCCTGTTCTTCTAGTAAACAGCAAACTATACCTGTCGTTCGCTCTTTCTTTTGTTAGTAAGAGAGTCAGGAGCTTGAAATAGCGAGATGACAGATCGTGCGCCCATTTACTTGGGCCAAGACGGGACCATGCACGAGGTGTGGCGACGCGAAAGCGCGCCCGCGAAATCAGCTATGGCCTGCTTCATCACCGGGGAGTCCCCGGCATGACAGGTCAGGCAGGCGCCCACCTGCAGTATCCGGCGCTGCTCCTCGGGGGTGAAGGAGCGCACCTCATCCCGCGTGGACAACATTCCGTTCCTCGATTGGAGAAATCCAACCCAGGCATCGGCCGGCAGCCCGTCCTGGGGCAGGCTCTCGTGCAGCGGGGTGAATTGCCAGCGCCCCACCCCGTCCGCCACAACGTAGCGCAACTCACCGCGGCCGTAGCCGAGCGCAACCGGATCGTTGTGACACGACTGGCAGGACCGTGCCTCGCGGCGGATGGTGTGGGCGAAGGTGCGGGCATACATCCGCCGGAACACCGGGTCGGCCGACTGGCCGGACTGCATGTTGCGGTCCAGTTCCATGATCATGCCGGGCACGAAGGTGTCCACCACGCCTTGCGGCCGGGTCGCGTCGGCCGGATCGGTGCGGATGCCGAGCGTCGGGGGCGCGGTCTCGAATCCCCCGGACGATTCCACCCAAGCTCCCTTGGTCGGCATCTGGGTGAGATGGTCGTAACCCTCCAGGTCCGGCTTGAAGGAGGTATGACAGGAGGCGCACCGGGGAGCCCACGCCGCGTGACAGGCATTGCAGGTCAGCCGGTCGTGGCCGTTGCCTTCCACACAGACGGCGAGCGGGGCCCGCAACTCGGCCGGCTGGCCGGTGCGCTTGCGCTTCAACTGACCCACGCCGCTGGCGTCGACCGTGACATTGAAGAGGGCACTGCCCGTGCGGGTGGTCCCGAAGCGCTGGGCTGACTCCAACGTCCATTTCCGGATCGCGAGCAGCTTGAGGGATTCCGGATCAAGCATCGCCGCCGGCATCGAGGCCAACGGGCGGGCGTGGCAGTCCTCGCACCTGATCTGCACCTGTTGATTCTTGTGCGCCACCGTCCGCCCATCGCCCATAACCTCGGTGGCGGTATGGCAATCGATGCAGTCCATGCCACGCTCCTGGTGGACGTCCGGGGTCATGCGCGTGAAATAGCGGCCGTCGTCCAATTGCCGGAACTGCGCGGGCGTGGACGTTTGATCGGCCAGCAGTGCGGCGGCGGGCGGGGGCTCGTGCATCTCGTGCCAGCCTTCGTAATTCGTCGAAATGCGGCCCGAGCGGCTGTGGCAACCGAAGCAGTGGCTGTTGTCCGCGTTGACGGAAAGTGCGGGATGAACTTTCGGAATCTCACCGCGGGCACCGAGCGGGGCGGCCTCGTAGCGGGCCAGGCCTTCCGTGGCAGCCTGGTCGTAAACGAGGTGGCAGGCATTGCACCCGCCGCCCCGGGACTCCTGGACGATCGGGCCCCAGGCGATCTTTTCCTGACCGAGGTGACAGGAGACGCAGAGCTGCCTCAGGTGACTGTCCGCCGCAGAAGTGCCGAGGTCGCGCACGTGGGGCGGGGCGGCCGCAATCGGGGCGGTCTCCCCGAAGACCCGCCGGTTGGCCGAGATGACACCTGAGAAGGTCGTCATGATCGAGCGCTCCACCCGGGGAATGATGTCGGTGTGGCACCCGGCCAGCCCGCAGGTGCGCGGTGCATCGGCGAGATTGCCTGGCACAAGGATCATGCCGGCATGCGCCCGCTCCTTGTCCAGGGTGAACCGGTCGCCCTCGTGGCACGACGCGCAGCCAATGCTCTCGGGGCGGTGCGCATCCCCCAGCCCCGTGATGTCACCATGGCAGACGAGGCAGCCTTCCGGGCGGCCCAGCACCACCGGCAGTTTGGCGGGAATGACAATGGCTGGATTCGGCGCAGCCGGGATGATGAATCCGGGCCGCAGATCGCTTCGTCCGGCCGGCCAGTTGGGCCGCCAGCTCCAGTTTTCACCGCGCAGAAACAAACCGACGCCGCAGAGGATGAGGTAGACGCCGCCGGTCATCAGCAGAAAGGTTTTCGTTCGCATCGCCCACACCTCAGTCATGCGCGGGAGCATCACCATCAGTCCCAGCAAGAGCCCTCCGGCGACCAGGACGGCCAAGGGCCAGCTCGTCCAATGCAGGATTTCCTGCAGGCCGAGGAAATACCACGGCCCCTTCACCAGGGCGTCCAGCCCGTCGTGCAAACCCGGCGACAGCACGAACGCCAACGCCCCGGCGGCCAGTGAGACGACGGTGAAGATCCCGGATTTCGGCCAGAGCCGGCGGGCATGCTCGATGATGACCAGCCACACGATGATGGTCGCGGTCGCCGCATGCTGCACATACACGACCATCAAGTGGTCGCCCGTGCCCACGAGGAGCGTTGCTAGCGACGGCCCGGCGAACGGGATCAGGGTGATCGCCTCCGTGAAGATAAGCTGGGCTTGCCGGGCGTCGGCATCGCCGCGGAGGAGGAACCCCGACAACATCAGAAAGGCAATGACCGGCACGCTCAGGACCAGCCGCAGCCAGACCGCGGGTTTCACCCGGGTCTCGGTCGCCGCCTGGAAGTGATCCCAGACATGCAGGCCGGTGAAGACGAGGAACAGCTGCGCCGTCCAGTAATGCACATTGCGCAAAAACACCGCCCCCGGGTTGCCCAGCAGCCACTCGGCGATGGAACGGGCGCCATCGCGGGGGTCGAAGGCCCCGGCGAGCAGCATGCCCGATATGGCGCACAACCCGAAGGCGGCGATCGCCACATCGCCCGTCGTGACGCCGCGAAATGTCAGGAACCGGCGCGGCTCACTTTCGCGTTCAGCCGGCATGGGCGATCCAGCCTCCGGTGGCCGCGTCCGGAAGGACGCGCAGGGGGGCGAGCGGGCGCACGGCCGGCCCCGTCAACACGCGGCCGTCGGCCGCGAAGCTCGAGCCGTGGCAGGGACACACGATCGTGCCGTCCTTGATCCGGTCCAGCCGGCAACCGAGATGAGTGCAGCGGGACGCAAAGGCCCGCACGGTGCCGTCGGGGCCGCGGTGCACGATGGCCTCGCCGGCCACGCTCAACCCGGTGGGCACATCCGGCGGAATTGGCACCGGGGCCGGCTGGTTTTGCACCCGCACCCGCCGCAGCATGGGCCCGAGCGCCCAAGCGAGGGGCACGGACGCGAGCATCCACAAAAGGGTTCGCCGGCTGAAGACCTTGGGATGTGGATGGCCGGGGCGCATGGGGATGAGAACGAGGACAGCGGGCCGGTCAGGAGGATGCCGCCAACAGCGGCGAATGAGGCTAGCAGCCTTCGCGCTTCTTTTTCTTCGGCGTCTCTCCCGGTTTGGCGGGAGTGTCAGTCGGAGGAGGAGGCGGCGTCAGGGTCGGCAACTGGTCCGTGGCCCCGCTGGAAACCCCGCGAGGGGTGCCGCCAAAATGCTTCGCGAGGGCGGAGCTCTTGGCAAAAGCCGCCTTCGCTTCGGGTGTTTCCTCCGCCGGTTGCGCGGGGAACAAAACCTCGGCGTCCCAGGCATCGAGCCCGCCGGCGAGCGTGTAGACGGATTTGAAGCCCTGGGCCTACAGCAGGATCCAGGCTTGGGCCGCGGGCACATCGTCCTTGGCGTAGAGCACGATCTTTTCCGCCCGGGAGGCGACTTGGTCGGTCAGCTGCGCCAAGGGCACATGTTGCGCCCCGGGGATCCGGTGGGCGGCGAACTCCTCGGCGGAACGCAGATCGATGAGAAGATAGTCGGCGCGGCCGGTGACCAGCCAGTCGGCCAGTTCGGCGGGAGCGAGACGGTCCGCGGTGACACTGGAGAGACGGGCCAGTTCGCGGGTATCGATCGTCACCCGGCCTTCGTGGTAGGGATTGCCCCCGATGGCGGCGAATGCGCCCACCGCGAGGAGCCCCAGCATCAGCAGGCGGGCGGCATTGAGGGGACGCGGCGAACCGGTCAGCGAATCCGCGGGCGGCGTGACACCGCCCAGCAGTTTCTCGGCCCACTCGGCAGCGATGAAAGCGCCGATCGCCATGACCACGACCCCGAAGACCACCACCCCATAAGGCAGCCCGGTCCATCCGGGGATCGTCAACTCACCCATGGACGTCATCTGCGTGCAGTCCGCGATATACGGATAGATTTCAGCATAGCCAAACAGGCCCGCCATGATGCCGAGCAGGTAAAACACGGCGTCGATCCGGCCGGTGGCGGCCGAGACAACCGAGGTGCCGGGACAATAACCGCCGATGACGAAACCCACGCCGAGGAGCAGGCCGCCGGCGATCTGCGGCAGAAGGAACGTGGGCGTCAGGTGCACGAGCGACAGATCGACGAGGCCCAGGCGCGAAACCACATACAGCCCGGACATCGCGGTCACGATGGCGGTGAACATCACCTTCAGCACCGAGAGGTCGCTGAAGTAGAACTGGGCGGTGAGCTTGCGGGCGCTGCCAAAACCGGCCTGCTCGAGGCAGAAACCGAAGCCCACGCCGATGACGAAGGCGACGATGAGCGAGAACTCGTCGCTGAACAGGCCGAACGAATAGAAGGGAGCGTTCATAGCCATTGCCTCCGGACAAACCAGGCCAGTGCGTAAGCACCGCCGAAGATGCACATCATGGCCACCCAGCTGCCGAGATTCAGCAGAGCCCCGCCGCTGAGCGCCTGACCGCTCATGCAGCCGAGGGCCAGCTTGGCGCCGACCGCGAGGATGGCCCCACCGACGAAAGCCAGCAGCAGCCGCCACCGGGTCGAGATGTTCGGGCCTTTTTCCACGGTCACCTTCAGGCGATTGGCGAAGGCGCCCGAGAGCAGGCCGCCGATGAAGACGCCCAGGACCTCGAACACGAGCCAGTCCTTCAGCGGGCTCTTGGTGCCATCGCCGAGATATTCGGCATAAAAGGCGTTGTTCTCCGCGTGAGCGGGAGCGACGGCATGCACCGCCGTGGCGACCACCGAGGTGAAGGCGCCGGAGGCGCCGAGTCCGCGGCCCATCACGATAAAAGTCGTGAGGAGCACGAGGCCGAGGCCGAATCCCGCGAGGTAGGGATTCAGGTAAGGTTTAGGGGGGAGGTTGGGATGGGACATGGCGGGGATGGCCGGTAGCTTGTCCGGCTCAGGGGCCGGCGACGACGCGCAGCCAGTGGCTTTCCTGGCCCGCGAAAACGAGGATGAACCGCAGCGCCAGGCCGCCGACCAGCACGAGGACCGCGGGCGCGAGGGTGTGGCGGATGCGGTTCTGCAATTCGAGAAACTGCAAAATGAGCGGGGTGATGATGCCGATGCCGATCACCAGCACCCAGAACGGCGCGGCATAGGCCCCAGTGAGCAACAGCGCCGCAGCCTGCGCATTGACTTCGGTCGAGGTCACCAGGCCGATGAGGAAGAGCATCAGCAGACCCAGTTCGATGGTGAGAAAACTGTTGTCGGCCCGGGTCAGGATCGGGGCGATGCTGGTATCCGGCCCGCGGCCCTGCGACCAGCGGGCGAGCGAGGTGAGCAGAATGTCGGCGAACGCCGGCCGGTCCTCCTCCTTCATGGAAATGACCAGAATGGCATGGAGCAGCGCCGCGGCGGTGGAGAGCCCGGAGAAAAGGAACAGCGGCCCGAGGAGCGAGGTGTTCCACAGCGGCCGAGCCGGCAGGCCGCTGATCAGGACACCGGTGTAGACGCCCAGCGCGACGCCGATGAGCATGTTGCTCACGCCGATGCTGATCACCATGCGCTGCCGGGCGAGGATATAGTCACTGATCGTCAGCAGCACCGGGAACCGCTTGGCCAGGGAAGGAATCGCTTCCGGCAGATGCGTGAGGGCGTTCGCCAGAAGGGCCGGATAAACGAGGAGCAGAATATACGAACCCCACGACATGGGTGCGGTCGGCTCGAACGAGAGGTAGAGCCGCCACACATAGAGCTTGTGCGAGAGATCCATGAACAGGGCCAGCATGCCGAGGCTGAGCAGCGCCAGGCCGACGAGGGGCCCGAGGGTGCAGCAGACCATGGCCTGGCGCTCCCGGGGCTTGGCCACGAGCAGGCGGACACCCGCGATGATCATGAGCCCGGCTACGAGACCGCCGATGAAAAGATAGACCGGAATTTCCCAACCCCAGGCGTGTAGCAGGGGGTCAATCCCGGGATTATGTCGGGTGGTGGTCAGTTCGAGGGGCATGGCGGTTCAGGTGAGGTAGAAAACATGGGGCTGGCAGCCGGTTTGCGGCAGCAGCGAGTGGTGGGCGCGAGAACTGAGCAGACGGGCGACCTCGCTCTGAGGATCCTCGAGGTCACCGAAGTGCATGCAGTGCGTCGGGCAGACCGAGACACAGGCGGGCTTGAGGCCCTGCTCGACGCGGTGGATGCAGAAGGTGCACTTGTCGATGTAGCCCTCGGGGTGGACGAAACGGGCATCGTAGGGGCAGGCGGCGATGCAGGCCTTGCAGCCGATGCATTTCTCGTGGGTGACGAGCACCACCCCACCCTCATGGATGTGGCTGGCCCCCGTCGGGCAGCAATACACGCACGGGGGGCGGTCGCAGTGGTTGCACCGCTCCGAGCGGATTTCCATCTGCAGCGTGGGATTCTTTCCGCGCACCTCCTCGGTGATCCAGTCGCGGTTATAGCCCTCCGGCACATTGTTCTCCGTCTTGCAGGCGACGACGCAGTCCATGCAGCCGACGCAGCGTTTCGTATCGATGACCATTACATAGCGCATGGGTCAGGTCTCCGCCTCCAGGGTGACGAAATTCACGTTCATCGCGGTGCCGCCCATGAGGGGGTCGGTCTTGTAGCGGGTGATCATCTGCGCGTCGCTCGCGCCCTTGCCGTAGGCGTGGCGCATCCCGCGGGCGGTGTGGCCGAAGCCGTGGACGAGGTAAACGCAATCCGGCCGGATGCGCTCCGTGGCCTTCACCTTCACGCGGTTGCTCAGGACGCCGTCCTGGTTCTTGAGGCGCACCGTGTCGCCGCTTTTCAAACCGGCGCGGCGGGCGATGTCGGCGTTCACCCAGACGGCGTTCTCGTCCATCATGTCGCTGAGGAGCCGGTTGGTGTGCGTGCGGCTGAAGGAGTGGACCGGGGCCCGGCCGAACAGGAGGCGGAAGGCTCCGGGCGGGCCGGCCACGGGCGGGGTGTATCGCGGCACGGGATCGAAGCCGGCTTTTTCAAGCTGCGGGGAGTAAAACTCAATCTTGCCCGAGGGCGTGCCGAACTCGGCGGGGGCGCCTTCCTCGAAGTAGATCGGCTGGCGGGGGCCGCGAATGATGCCTTTCTTCTTGAGCTCGGCGAAATCGAGCCCCGCCTCCGTGACGCGGTGCTCCAGATATTCCTCGATCGTCTTCCACGGATAGAAGGCGCCCAGCCCGAGTTTCTCGGCGAGTTTTTTGGCGATCCACCAGTTGGGCTTCTGGTCGTCCGGCGAATCCAGGACCGGCTGGCGGAGCGCGACAAAGGGATCCTTGAAGAGTTCGACGTTCAGCTCGTCGTGGCGCTCCAGGTAGGTGGACTCCGGCAGCACGACATCGGCCCAGCCGGCGATTTCGCTCGGGATCACGTCGACCACCACGAGCAGGTCGAGCTGCTGGATGGCGCGGATGGTCTCGGCCTCATTCGGGAGGGCGTGGAGGAGATTCGTGGCGTAGACCATCCACCCCTTGATCGGGTATGGCTGGCCCGTGATGGTGGCGTCCCGGATGCCCGTCGTGATGGCCTCGTGGGCGAAGGGATATTTGTGGTCGGGGTTGTCCACCTTCGGTTTCGCCGGCTTCGGATACGGTGGATACGGATAATCCGGCATGTCCATGCTCGAGGGCGTATAGAAGCCGCCCTTGCGGCCCCAACTGCCGAGGAGGGCGTTGAGCAGGGCGATGGCCCGACTGCGCTGGGCATCATCGCCATTCCAATTCACATGGCGGCCGGGGTGAACCAGGGTGGCCGGACGGTAGCGGGCCATCTCGCGGGCAGTGGCGCGGATCGTGTCCGGGTCGATGCCGGTTTCCGGATAAGCCCACTCGGGCGTGTAGCCGGTGAGCGACGCGGCAAACTGATCGAAGCCGAATCCATGTTCCTCCACGTAGGCGGCATCGTAGAGCTTCTCGGTGACGATGACGTTCATCCAGGCAAGGACCAGGGCGAGGTCGGTGCCGGGTTTGATCGGCAGGTAGAACTTGGCCTTGCTGGCGGCGACCGAGAAGCGCGGGTCGACGACGATGACGCTCGCCCCGCGGCCGACCGCGGTGGCGAACTCCTGCACCTGGGTATTGTGCATGTTCTCGCCCAGGTGGGAGCCGATGAGGACCAGGCATTGCGCATTCTCGATGTCGGTGCGCTCGGGTGAACCGACATCCTCGCCGAAAGTGAGGCGGAAACCAACGTCCCGCGGACCGCGGCACTGGGCAAAGGAGGGAGCCGCAATGTTGACCGTGCCGTAGGCCTTGAGGGTGTGCTTGAGGAAGGTGCCGCCGATGCCGTGGCTGAACAGCGCCATGGATTCGGGGCCGTGCTCGGCCTTGATCTTCTGCATCTTCCCGGCGATGTATTCCAGCGCCTCATCCCAGGTGACGGCCTGCCATTTCTCCTCGCCGCGCTCGTTGGTGCGGATGAGCGGGGTGCGGAGGCGGTCCGGATCAGAATGGGCGCCGATGCCACCGGTGCCCCGCGGGCAGAGTCGGCCGCGACACAGCGGATCGGCGGGGTTGCCCTCAATCTTCCACAGCTTGCCGTCGCGCACGCTGGCGATCGCGCCGCACTTCCAGAAACAGATGTCGCAGAAGGTCGGCACTTCCCGAACGCACTTCGGTTCGCGGGTGGTCGCGGAGGCCAGGGCGGCCGTGGCCCGTCCGACCACACCCGCCGCCAGCAAAGTGGAAGCGCTGATCTTGAGAAAACGGCGGCGGGACAGGGTGTTCATGGCGGCTTGGCTGCGGTTTATCATTCTAATAGTCGTTTGAATGTTGTAGTTCGGCCCCGAAGTCAAAATTCAACCCCCCGGGTAGTCAGTTCATTCAGTTATCTATCCGGCGTATTAGCCAATGTTGGATCCCCCGGGCCGGACCGCCTAAAAGCGGTGGCTATACATGACCTGGAGATTGGTCTGGCTGTGGCTGACGCTGGAGCCCGAGCCATTCACCGGGTCCGCCTTGAACCCGTAGGTGAAGGACGCGTCGACCGACGAGCGGGCATCGAACTTCCAGCCGATGCCGGCGGTGAGGTGGGTCTTCACGATGGCCGGGAACAGGCAGTTCAGGTAATAGTCCGGCACCGGATTGTTCCCGGTGTTGAAGCCGCCGCGCAGCGTGAGCTGCTCGCTCGCCTCGTAGGCGGCGCCCAGCTGAAGGACCGTCTGGTTCTTCCAGTTCTGGAAGAGCACCGCGTCGAGGTTCTGTCCGGCGAAGCTGCCGTTCGAGGCCGCGCCCGAGGCGACGAAGCTCATGTTGAACTGCTGCATCACATCCTGCCAGAATATCTCGCGCAGGTCCGCCGCGATCAGCCAGCGCGGGGCGGGCTTCCAGGCGAAACCGGCGCCGAGGAGCGCCGGCCACTGGAAGTCGCGGATGCGGAAGTCACCCGTGAGGGTCTGCGGCATCCGCCCCATGCCGGGGACGTTCAGCTGGAAGCTGAGCGTGTTCCCCTGGGTCGTCATGTCGGAGAGTTTCGACTGGGTGTGGTAGGTCAGGCCGAAGCTGAGCTCCTTCGATGGCGTGTAGAGGACGCCGAGCTTGCCGCCGTAGCCGTAGGCGCGGGCCTCGCCGGTGAACATGCTGCCATTGGTGAAGTTGAAATAGGCGTAGTCCACCGACGTGCCGGCCGGCATCATGCCGAGGATCTGGCTGAAGCTCTGCACGATCGTGCCCGAAGCGCGGCCGAAATGCTGGCTGGTGGGCATCACGAGGTCGAAAAACTGGTTGCCACTCATCGCCATCTGGAGATCCATGCCGGCCCACATGAAGTCGGCCGTCGCGCCGATCTGCAACGTCTCGCTGAACTTGTAGACGAGCGGCACGATCAGGCGACCGACGGACACCTCCGTGCGGTTCTTGAGGCCGAAGCCCAAACCGCGCCAGGAATTCTCATCGTATTCGCAGCCCATGCCGCCCTGGCCGAACATCCCGAGGCCGTAGACGAAGTTGCCCGTGCGCCGGGTGTAGCCCATGGCCGGCATGAAGAAGGCGTTGGCGGAGGACTTCGCCGTCTGGTTCGCCGGCACGCCGAAGATGTTCGGCGCGGTCGCCGGGCTGCTGACCTTGATGTTCGGCCCAAGGATGCCGAAGGCCAGGTCCAGGCGGGCGTTCCCCTCCATCAGGCCCAGCGTCGCCGGATTGTTGATCAGGCCGGCGGTGCCGTTGTCAAAGGCGAGCGAGGCCCCGCCCATCGCGGTGGCGACGGGCCCGTAGCCCTCCATGTTCATGCCGTTGGTGGCATGCAGGGTTGCCGGGGCAACGATCCCGAGGATCGTTGCGGCAAGGATCAGGGTGCGGAACCGGGACAGCGGGGGCAGGGACATGTAGGTAGTGGCCAACGCCGGGAATTGGGCGATGGGACTGCCCGCCACTATGCCCGGGCCGGAATTTTACCGCTACGCATCCATCGGCAGATACTGCGCATATATTAACATCTGCTCATATTTAACTAATGCTGCGCAGCGGTTCGCCGCCGGAATAAGGCGGCCTTAACCTGGCGGCTGATACCTCCGGCGATGGCCTGAGGCCGCCGCCTTTCCCCCTCCCCCGCCAGACGCAGGCGGCCCGACGGCGGGCGCGCTCAGCGGCGCTTGGCCGTCACCTTGATCGCTTTGGTCAGCTTGGCGAGGCGCTGCTCGAGACTGCCGCAGACCAGTTCGCACAGGCCGTAGATGGACGGGTCGGCGATGGCATAGAAGGCCTGGTTCCCCTGCTTGCGGCGGACGAGCACGCCGGCGCTCACCAGCTTGTGCAGGTGGCGGGAAATATTGGCCTGCAGGCCGCCGGTCACGCGGACCAGTTCACCCACGTTCTTCTCCCCCGCGATCAGGGCATGCACGATCTTCAGCCGCAGCGGGTCACCCAGGGCCGCGAAATGGCGGGCGATCAGGACGAGGGCCTCGTCGGGCGGCAGGGCGTGCGAAGACTTCATGCCGTTAGATTTTCAATTCTGTTAAGCCAGTCACCCACAAAGTGTGGGCCTAGCGGAGGTATTTTCAAGGTGCCGGTCTGCGCCCCAGCGGCAAGCCCCGTTTGGCGCCCACGTTCCAAGGGCGTCGCCTCTCGACCAACTCGGGGCCTTGGGCCCGTCGCAACCGCTTGACGACGCACTTGGGCTGTTAATCCGCATAAGCCGGTCTGCAACCCGGGGCTCCCGCCAAAGGATCATTGGTCTATTTCGCATTATGGCGTAATAGTTGGGGCATGCCCTCCCGCGCTCCTCTCGCTCAGCTCCGCCACCGGGCGGAGGTCTTCAAGGCC
The DNA here is from genome assembly GCA_029945855.1 of Lacunisphaera sp. Taxonomy (GTDB): domain Bacteria; phylum Verrucomicrobiota; class Verrucomicrobiia; order Opitutales; family Opitutaceae; genus Lacunisphaera. Next base: position 31,010 of record JAQSDJ010000071.1, on the reverse strand, counting down.
CTGGGCCACCCCGACCGGCTGCGCATCGTGGACGATCTCACCGCGGGCGAACGCTGCGTGTGCGACCTGGTGAAGTCCGTCGGCTCCAGCTGGTCCACGGTGTCGCGCCACCTCTCGGTCCTGAAGCAGGCGGGGGTCGTGGCGGATGAGAAGCGCGGGCTGCAGGTGTTCTACTCCATCGCCCTGCCCTGCGTGCCTTCCTTCATGGACTGCCTCGACGCCGCCCGGAAGGGCGAGGCGGTCGAAATGCGCCGCTGCTGCGGCTGAGCCCGCGATTCAGCCCCACCATCACCACGCACCCTGGTCTAAAGGACATGAACACCCGCAAAGAACTGCAGATCCTCGCCCTGATGGCGGCCGTCTTTGCCGGGTTCTACTTCCTGCCGCTCGGCACACCCCGCTTCGACGGCGCCGTGCAGGAGGCCCTGGCGTTGACCAAGTGGTATATGAGGGAACATGTGATCCTCTGCCTCCTGCCGGCCTTCTGGATCGCCGGGGCGATCGGCGCCTTCGTCTCCCAGCAGTCGGTCATGCGCTACTTCGGGCCCAACGCGCCGAAAGCCACGAGTTACGGGGTGGCCTCGGTATCCGGCACGATTCTCGCGGTCTGCTCCTGCACCGTGCTCCCCCTCTTTTCGGGCATCTACCGGATGGGCGCCGGCCTGGGTCCGGCCACGGCCTTCCTCTACTCCGGTCCGGCCATCAATGCGCTGGCGATCATCCTCACCGCGAAGGTCCTCGGGCTCCAACTGGGCGTGGCCCGGGCGATCGGGGCGGTGGTGTTTTCCGTGGTGATCGGCGTGCTGATGCACTGGCTCTTCCGTCACGAGGAAAAAGCCAAGGCGATCAAGCTGGCCGAACTGCCCGAGCCGCCGGCTCCGCGCCCCCTCTGGCAGACCGCCGTGTTCTTCGGCCTGCTGGTGGCGATTTTGGTTTTCGCAAACTGGGGCCGCTCGGACGACACAACCGGTTTCTTCGCCACGGTGTTCGCCGCCAAATGGTGGCTCACCGCGGGCCTTGCCGCCCTGCTTGGGCTGATCCTGTGGCGTTGGTTCAAACTATCCCCGATGCGACTCTCGCTCACCGCCGTCGCCACGGCCGCAGCCGGCCTCTTCGCCCCGGATCACCCGCAGGTGGCCGTGCTCGTCGCCGTCGCCGGTCTCGCCTGGGGCACCGCCGGACAGGACGGCGAGGCCGGGGAGTGGTTCGACCAGTCCTGGGCCAATGCCAAACAGATCTTCCCGCTTCTCATCGGAGGCGTGCTGGTAGCGGGTTTGCTGCTCGGCCGTCCCGGACACGAAGGCCTGATACCCAACGGCTGGATCGCCGGCTCGGTAGGCGGAAACTCCTTCGGGGCGAATCTCTTTTCCGCCGTCGCCGGGGCCTTGATGTATTTCGCCACGCTCACCGAGGTGCCGATCCTCCAGGGCCTGATCGGCAGCGGCATGGGCCAGGGCCCGGCGCTCACCCTGCTCCTCGCCGGACCAGCGCTGAGCCTGCCGAGCATGATCGTGATCAACTCGGTCATCGGGCCGAAGAAAACCGCCGCCTATGTCGGACTCGTCATCGGCCTCTCCACTCTCGTCGGCTGGGGCTACGGGTCACTCGTGTGACTTTCGCCATTTCCCGACCCATAATTCCCATGAAGAAAATCCAAATCCTCGGCACGGGTTGTGCCAAATGCCAGAAACTCGCCGCGGTGGCCGATGAGGCCGCCCAGGGCCTCGGCCTCGCCTACGAGATCGAGAAGGTCACCGAACTCGACCGCATCATGGGTTTCGGCGTGATGTTCACCCCGGCGCTCGTCGTCGATGGCGTCGTCAAGGTCGCCGGCAAGGTGCCCTCGCTCGAAGACACCAAGAAACTGCTCGCCTGACCCTTTTTCGCCATGAATGCCACCGCTCCCAAATGCTCCTGCAGCTGCAACGAAGCCGCCGGTCCGCCGGCCCTGGTCTATCCGTGCTCCGGTGCCGCCGACACCGGTGAGTTGGCCGACCGCGCCGCCCGTCGCCTCAATGCCGAGGACAAGGCGTGGATGTCCTGCCTCGCCGGCATCGGCGGCCGCGTCAGCGGCCTGATGGCGAACGCCGCCGCGGCGCCCGCGCTCCTTGCCATCGACGGCTGCCCGCAGGACTGCGCGAAGAAAACCCTCGAACTCGCCGGCTTCACCCACGTGAAGCATGTGCGCGTGACCGACCTCGGCTTCAAGAAGGGCAAGACGCCCGTCGACGAGTATGCCATCCAAATAGTCGCGGCCGCCGCCGCCGCCCTGATTAGGAACTGAACCCGCTTTATCTCATGAAACCGATCCGCGCTCTGCGCTCACTTCTGATTCCTCTCGCCTGCCTGCTGGCCTTGGCCGCCGGGCTCCGCGCCGCCGACAACCCGGCGACCGCCGACAGCAAGCCGGCGCTGCCCCGCCTCGTCGACCTGGGCGCCGACAAATGCATTCCCTGCAAAATGATGGCCCCCATCCTCGGCGAACTGGAAAAGGACTATGCCGGCCAGCTCGAGGTCGTCTTCCTCGATGTCTGGAAGAAACGCGAGGAAGGCTCGCGCTACAACATCCGGGTGATCCCGACGCAGATTTTCTTCGACGCGGGCGGCAAGGAGCTGTTTCGCCACGAGGGGTTTTATGCGAAGAAGGACATCCTCGCGAAGTGGGCCGAACTCGGCGTCGCCTTGCGGGCGCCCGCGGCACCGGGGCAACCGTGAGAATGCGCGGACTGCTGCTGGGCGGACTGGTGGTGATCGCGGCCACGGCCTGTCGCCATCAGGCCGGGCTCCCGCCGCCAGCGGTCCCGCTTGCTCTCCCGCCATCCGTCCCGGCGGAGACGACCGTGCCCCTGCCGGCACAAACCCCCTATGACGGCAAGCCCGAGGCCCGGGCCCTGTATCTCGAGAACTATGCCCGCGGCTACAGCAGTGCCTCCGCCAACTATGAATCGCCTGGCTGCCTGTGCACCGCGGAAGGAGATCCCCTGTTGTATGAAGCGGCCATAAGCGGATTCTTTGCGGGCCGGGACGCCGGCGCGGCCGCCTGGGCAAGGAAACAGCGGCCGGCCCCGGGGGAGGCGACACCGGCCCCTAGCACTACGTCGGCAACAAAATCGTCCCCTCAGCGCTAGCAACCCAGGCCTTCGAACCGACCCCCATGGAAACACTTTTCATTGAGCTTACTGATGCGATGAGCGGGGCGCCGCTCGTCGCGCTGGCCGCGGCCTTTGCCTGGGGCGTGCTGAGCATCGTGCTGAGCCCCTGCCATCTCGCGAGCATCCCGCTGATCGTCGGCTATCTGCAGGGCGGCGGCGCCGTGACACCGCGCCGGGCGGCCGGCCTGTCGACCTTGTTCGCGCTTGGCATCCTCGGCTCGATCGCCCTCATCGGCGCGCTCACGGCCGCCGCCGGCCGGATGCTGGGGGACCTCGGGGTCTGGGGAAATTGCGCGGTCGCCGCCGTCTTCTTCATCTTCGGCCTGCACCTCCTCGACGTCATCCCCATCCCTGACGGCTGGCGTCCGGCCCCCAACCAGCCGCGCCGCGGGGCGCTCGGCGCCCTGCTCTTCGGGCTGGCCTTCGGCGTGGCCCTGGGCCCCTGCACCTTCGGCTTCATGGCCCCGGTGCTCGGCGCCACCTTCGGGCTGGCCAAAACCGCTCCCCTCTTCGCCCTTGGCGTGCTCGTGTTATTCGGGCTCGGTCACTGCACGGTCATCGGCCTCGCCGGCTTCTCCAGCACCTGGGTGCAGCGCTGGCTGTCGTGGCAGGACAACACCCCCGGCGCCAAATGGCTGCGCCGCGCCTGCGGCGTCCTCGTCCTCCTCGGCGGCGTCTATCTGGTGATGACCGCCCAGTAGCGGGAAATAATTCAGCAGCACCGATCCGGGCTTTTGCCTCCCGCCGGAAGGCATAGCTTCTGCGCAAGGCAGTCGGTGTGCTTGGAGCCCAGTTGCAGCACCAACCGGTCCGGCTCCTGCCTCACCGAGGCCACGACGAGTTGAACCACATTGCAGGTCTCGTATTCGAGTTCGACCGGCGGCGGGACCTTACCTTCCCTGACGCCGACGGCCGCCGCATCCTCGAGCCCGGCGAGATCATCCTGATGGCCGGCGACCAGCGAACCTCATTCCGCGTAATCCGTGATTAAATAATGCCGTGGTCCGGCCAGTGTGAATAACCACGGATATCACGGATTGAACGGATAAGGTCCAAGACAGGTTAAATTTCATCCATGTCCATCTGTGGAATCCGTGGCTAAATACTCAGCGATCTCAGCGATCTCTGTGTTAAGAATGCCTTGGTCCGGTCAGAAATCCTTAACCACAGATATCACGGATTGAACGGATAAAAGCCAAGATCGAGTTCTGTCTCATCCGTGTTCATCCGTGCCATCCGTGGCTAAATATACCCCGACCCGCGGGACAAAACTTAGATACACCCGAGGCGGCTTAGGCCGACATCGGCCGGGCTTGCGGCCGGGACCCGGACGCGATTTCTCCTCGGAGCGCGCCCCATGAAACCCCGCCTCGCTCTTTTTGTCGCCTGCCTCGGACTCCAAGCGGCGGCCCTCGACTCGACGCCGTCGATCAACGAACGCTTCGCCGAAACGCTGAGCGCCGTCAACCCGCACGCCCCCACCCACGCCCGGGCGATCTGGCTCGATGCCCGCCACGTGCGCTGGGCGGTCCCGGCGGGCACCGCCAGGGTCCGCCTGCTGGGGTCCGCCGAGGCCGGCCGACAAACCGCGGCGGGAGCAACCGCGCTCGGCGCGCAAATCTCCCTGACGCTCGAGCCGGCGGCGCCCCCCACTCTCCCGGATGCGGCGCGGTTTTCCCACGTCAGCGGCGCCACCTGGGCCGTCGCCGATCCCGATGCTCCGCAACTTCCCGACCTGTGGCGGGGCCAGCTGCTCATCGTGGCGGAGGACGCCGCCGGCTACGTGCTCGCAGCCACCGGCACCCAACTGGCCGGAGCCCTCGATGCCGTTTACGGCCCGGCGGCCACCACCCTAGATTTCGGCGCCCGCCCGACGAAGCAAGCCACATCGTTTTTGCTGTGGGCGCCCACCGCCCAAAACGTTTCCCTCTGTCTCTACGACCAGTCCACCGGCCCGGCCCACGACAGCAAATCCATGGAACGCGACGCGGCGAGCGGAGCCTGGCGCCTCGCCCTGCCGGAGGATCTGCGGGGCAAGTTCTACACCTATCTCGTCGAGGTCTTCGTTCCCGGCGTCGGTCTGGTGCGCAACCACGTGACCGATCCCTATTCGCTGTCCCTCTGCGCCAACTCCCAGCGCAGCGCCATCATTGACCTCAACGATGCCGCCACGCAGCCCGCGGACTGGGCGGCGGACCGACCGCCCGCGACGGTCCAGGCCTCGACCGACCTCGTGGTGTATGAGCTGCACGTGCGCGATTTCTCGCGGGACGACCCCTCGGTGCCGCCCGCCTGGCGCGGCAAATATCCGGCCTTCACGCTGGAAGACAGCCACGGCATGCGCCACCTGAAGCAGCTCGCCGCGGCCGGCGTGACCGACCTGCACATGCTGCCCACCTACGACCTCGCCTCCGTGCCCGAGCGGAACGCGATTGGGCCAGAACTGCCCGCGTCGGCACCCGACAGCCCCGCGGTGCAGGCCGCCATGGAACCCGTGCGCGAAAAAGACGCCTTCAACTGGGGCTACGATCCGTGGCACTACAATGCGCCCGAAGGCAGCTACGCCACCAATCCTGACGACCCGGCGGTCCGCGCGCGCGAATTTCGCTCGATGGTCCAATCGCTTCACCGCGCCGGCCTGCGCGTCGGGCTCGATGTCGTCTACAACCACACCATGGCGGACGGCCAGAGCCGGCAGTCCGTCCTCGATCGCATCGTGCCGGGCTACTACCACCGCCGCGACGCGAACGGCAAGGTCGAGCCCTCCACGTGCAATTCGAACACGGCGACCGAGAACGCCCTGATGGCCAAGCTCGTGGTCGACTCGGCCGTCATCTGGGCCCGCGACTACCATGTGGATTCCTTTCGGTTCGACCTGATGGGCCACCTGCCGCGGGCGCTGTTGGAACGCGTGCAGGCCCGGGTGGACGCCGTCACCGGCCGGCACCTCCACCTGCTCGGCGAAGGCTGGAACTACGCCGAGGTGCAGAACGGCGCCCGCTTCATCCAAGCCTCGCAGCTCTCCTTGCAGCACAGCGGCATCGCCACCTTCAGCGACCGGATGCGTGACGCCGCCCGCGGCGGCCGGCCCGGTGACAGCGGCACGGCCCTCTATGCGCAAGGCTGGCTGACCGGCCTGCATTACGCGCCGAATGCCGCCAACGCCGGCAAGAACACCGCCGCCGAGCTGGCCGCGGCGGCCGACCTCGTGCGCGTCGGCCTCGCGGGCAGCGTGCGCGATTTTCCGCTGCAGGGTGCCGACGGCCGCACGCGGCTGTTGCAGGACTTCGCCTACGGTGACCAGCCGGCCGGTTACGTCGCCGAGCCCGGCGAAGTCGTCAACTACGTCGAGAACCACGACAACCAGACGCTTTTCGACAACAACATCCTGCGGCTCCCGGCCGACACCCCCCGCTCCGAGCGCGCCCGGGTCCAGGTGCTGGGCAACGCGCTCGTCCTCCTGAGCCAGGGGCTCGCCTACCTGCACGCCGGCCAGGAAATCCTCCGCAGCAAATCGCTCGACCGAAACAGCTTTAATTCCGGCGATGTCTTCAACCGCGTCGACTGGACGGCGACCACCAATTTTTTCGGCACCGGCCTGCCGCCCGCCGGCGACAACGAAAGCAGCTGGGCGCAGATGCGCCCGCTCCTCGCCCGCTCGGCCGAAATCGCCCCCACCCCGGCGGACATCCGCTTCACCCGGGACGCGACCCTCGACCTGCTGCGCATCCGCCGGAGTTCGACCCTGTTTCGGCTCCGCACGGCGGCCGACGTGAAGGCGCGTCTCACCCTCCTCAACACCGGGCCGGCGGCCCAACCCAGCGTCATGGTCGGCCACCTGCAGGGCCGTGGTTATCCCGGCGCCGGCTTTGCCGAGGTGCTCTACGCCATCAACGCGGATGTCGTGGCCAGACAGATCCCGCTCCCCACCGAGGCCGGCAAATCCTGGCGGCTACATCCCGTGCTGGCCGCCACTGCGGACGAAAGCATCCGCACGGCCCATTTTGATCCGGCGGCCGGCACCCTCCTCGTCCCCGCCCGCACCGCCGTGGTATTCGTGCTGCCAGAGTAGCCGGTCAGCCCGCTGCTCAGATTGTCCACCGGCTTTGCGCCCGAAACGCCGCGGGCGGCACCCCGATCTCGCGCCGAAAGACCGTGCTAAAATAGCTCCGATCGCAAAATCCGCACCGCTCAGTCACATCCTCGATGGAGAGTTCCGTCTGCAGAAGCAGCGTGCGGGCGCGGTTCAGCCGCTCGCGCAGCAGATAGCCCTGCGGGGACGTGCCCACTTCCTGCCGGAAAAGCCGGATGAAGCCACCGGGGCTGAGCGCCGCGACACGGGCCATGCGCCCGTTCGACCACACCGTGCCGAGATCGCGTTCCAGCGCGGCGATCACGTTGCGCACGCGGGTATCCGCCGGCGGCTTTTCCCAGTGGCTGGTCTCCACCTTGGAAAGGACCGCGCTCGCGAGCGCCACACCCAGCAACGGCTCGGCGATCGCGATCTCCGGATCGGGGGACAGCTTGGCGAGCAGTGCCTGCACCAGGCCGTGCGTCGGCCCGCATGTGCCGATCCCCAATATGGCGTCGGTCATTTTCCACCGGGCGGCGGCGAGGCTGAAATGGATGAAGAGGTGCCGCCCGATCGGCCGCCTAAGCTGGACCGCGAACGGGGTTTCGGGTGCGACGAGCACAAAGCGCCGCGGGCCCAGCTCCGTCCGCGCCCCACGCCAGACAACCGACGCTCCGCTGTTGCTGTTCCACCACAGGCGCCAACAAGGCAAGACCGGTTGCAACACCCGCCACTGCTCCAACCGCGGGGCGGACACCCGCAGGAGATCGATGGGAAACGAGAACACTTCTCCTCGCATGTCGGGCATGTGCGGATTCCTAACAAGGATGCGCCGCCGATCAATAGACAATCCAACCCTCTGCCGGATAAGCTTCGACCACCCTCATGACTTCGACCCCACGTGCCCACCCCGGCCCTTGCCGGTTCCGCTTACTGCGCCACGCCTCGCTGAACATCGCCCTGGGCCTTTTCGCGCTCCCGGGCGGATCGCTGTCGGCCGAACCCCTGCGGCCCGACCCGAATGTGCCGCAGCTCCGACCCATCGCATTTCGCGATCGCCTGTTGCCTGCGCCGGTCGACGGCGGCTTCCGGCAAGACGGCTATTGGGTGTGGTGCGGCACGGTGGTGAGGGGCGATGACGGGAAGTTCCACCACTACGCCTCACGGTGGCCGCGCGGGCTCAGCTTCGGGCCGCACTGGCTCACCAATTCGGAGGTCGTCCATTCCGTCGCCGATCGGGCGGAGGGGCCCTACCTGTTTTCCGATGTAGCCCTGGCCCCCCGCGCCGACACCTTCTGGGACGCCAAGATGGCGCACAACCCGGTCGTCCGGCGGCATGGCGCGAAGTATGTGCTGTATTACACGGGCACCACCTACGCGGGGGCGATGCCCACGCCCACCCACCCGACGACGCCCGAGGCGCCGCTGAAACTCGACGCGCACGACGGCGAGCGCATCGGCATCGCGACGGCCGATTCGCCCTACGGCCCCTGGACGCGACTCGACCGGCCCATCCTGGACGTGCGTCCCGGCACCTGGGAACAGTTCTTGGTCAGCAACGCCTCGCCGCTGGAACTCGCGGATGGCTCGGTGCTGCTCTACTACAAGGGCGTGGAGCGCCTGCGCCAGCACGCCATCGGCGTGGCGAAGGCTGCGCAGTTCGCCGGACCCTACGAGCGCCTCGCGGACAAGCCCTTCGCGGTCGGCGTCGGGGCGGAGGATCCCACGATGTGGTTTGAAAACGGTCGCTACCACGCGCTGATGCTCGATCATGGGCGATTGTTCTCGGACAAGGAAATCTACCACGCCACGTCGGCCGACGGATTGCACTGGGAAACCCAGCCCAACCCGGTCGCGCTCACGAAGGACTTCCCGTGGGCCGATGGCGGGAAACGCGACATGCGCAGCACCGAGCGCCCCCAGATTTTGGTCCAGAATGGCGTGGCCACCCACCTGTTCTTTGCGACCGGCGAGGAAATCAACGGCCAGTTGCAGACCTGGAACCAGGTCATCCCCCTCAAACCCGAATCCGCCGTCGCGGACCGCGCCGCCTGGTGGCGCGAGGCGCGGTTCGGCCTCTTCATCCATTGGGGCCTCTACAGCATCCCGGCCGGGGTCTGGCAGGGAGGTCCCATCACGCACGACCGCTACGCGAATCCCTACTGCGAGCACATCATGTGGTTGGCAAAAATCCCGCGCCGGGACTACGCCGCCCTCGCGGACACCTTCAGGCCGGATGGCTGGAACGCCGCGGCGATCGTCGCCGCCGCGAAGGCCGCCGGCATGCGCTACATCGTATTCACCGCGAAACATCACGACGGCTTCGCGATGTATGACTCAAAGGTCAGTGGGTTCAACATCGTCGCCGCCACGCCCTGGCACCGCGATCCGCTACGCGAACTGGCGGAGGCCTGCCGCGGCGCCGGCCTCAAGCTCGGCATCTATTATTCGCTCGGCCGGGATTGGGACACGCCCGATGCCTTTAACACCAGCAAGCGCAACACCTGGGATTTTCCGGGGGCCCGGCCGGCCGATTTCCAGCGCTACCTCGATGAGAAGGTCCATCCGCAGGTCCGGGAGCTGCTCACGAACTACGGGGAGGTCGGGGTGATGTGGTTCGACACCCCCGAGCAGATCACACGCAAGCAGAGCATCGAGCTCGAGCGCCTCGTCCGCAACCTTCAGCCGCAGGCCGTCATCAACACCCGGGCCGGCAACGAAATCGGCGACTACGACGAGATGGAGGACAACGAGATCCCCGCCAAGCTCACCGGCCGCGATTTCGAGGTCCCTGGCACCATGGCCGAAAGCTGGGGCTATTCGAAACTGGACACCGAACCGTATTGGCGCTCGTCCACCCGCCTGATCCAGCAGCTGGTCGACATCGCCAGCAAAGGCGGCAACTACCTGCTCAATATCGGGCCCGACGGCCGCGGCCAGGTGCCGCCCCCCGCACAAGCGCGCCTTGCGGCACTGGCACGCTGGATGGAGGCCTACGGCGAATCAATTCACGGAACAACGGCGAGCACGCTCCGCACCCCGCACTGGGGCCGGTTCACGCAAAAAGGGGATATCCTGTATGCGCACATCTTCGATTGGCCGGATGGGCCGCTGCTTCTGCCCGTGGACAAAACCTTCATCGCGCAGATCGAACTCCTGACCACCAAAGCCGCGGTGCCTATCGCCTGGACCCCGTCGCAAGGCGCCTCCGTCCTGCTCCAGCTTCCTGCCTCGGCCCCGGACGCGCACGCGTCGGTCCTCCGCATTCGGCTGCGCCCGAAGCCCGCCGCCCCATCCGCGGCGATCACGAAAGACTAGGACGGCGGGGATCGCCCGTGCTCCAAGGCCATCCGCGGCCTGTCCTGCGACGGAGGCGATGCTGCCGGCATTTCGCGCCCAAGCTCGACGGCAACGATTTTGCTTACCGTGGCTGGAAACATCGCGGCGTTTTCCAGTCCAGTCCGGCTTGTGCGACGCCGGGCCGGCGCTTTCTTGCAGCGTGAAGCCAATCCCAAACATGAAATCAACCCCCTCCCTCCCCTTGAGCCGTTATCTTTCCCAAAAAAGCCGCCCGGACCGGCCGCCCAATCCCACCACCTATATCAAAGAAGGGGCGGTGCTGGTGAGTCCCGAGGACCTGGCCGGCCTGCGCAAGCTGCTGCCGGAGGTGAGCGCGAAGGCGGCCAGGATCACCGACTCCGAGCGCCTCCGCCGGCGCATCGACCTGCTCACCTTGTTTTTCCGGGAGTCACAGTCACAGGGCGGCACGACCGAGCGTCAGGAGATTGCCTTCGTGCTGTTCTACTTCCTCAAGGGCTACGACATCATCCCCGATTCGATCCCGAAGATCGGCCTGCTCGACGATGCCCTGCTCGTCGAGACAGCCCTCCATCGCAACCAGGAGGCGTTGCGCTCGCACTGGGCGGCCAGACAGCGTGTCTTCCCCAGCGATTACTGAGCGGGTCGCTCCGGTGGCACCCATAAATGCCACCGCGGAGGGCTTTGGCTGGTATGGCAGCGGCCGGGCCCTGCTGGCCGCCATGGAGCAGGCCATCCACCAGGCGCACCGGTCGATCCAGCTGGAAACCTACATCTTTGCCCCGGATGAGACCGGCACCCGTTTCTGCGAGGCGCTGGCGGCGGCGGCCCGGCGCGGGGTGCAGGTGGAAGTCCTGGCTGATGCCTTCGGCTCGCGGGCCACGCCGGAGGATTTCTTCAACCGGGTGCTCCGGGCCGGCGGGCGGGTCAAGCGGTTCACCGCCACCCACCTGGGCCGGCTCGCCCTGCGCGACCACCGCAAGCTCCTGCTGGTCGACGAGGCGCAGGCCTTCGTCGGCGGCTGCAACCTCGCCAACGAATACGACGGCGACGGGATCACCCATGGCTGGCGCGATGGCGGAGTAAGTCTCGGGGGCCCGCTGTTGCCGGTGCTGGGGGAGGAGTTCGCCGACCAGTGGGCGCGGGCCGACGCCGGAAAATGGCACCTGCCTCCCGGGGGTTATGCCCGGACGCATGCCGCCGATCCCCGGGTCCGGGCGCTCTGCCTGAAACCGGGCTTCGGCCCGAGTGCCCTGCGCCGCGCCCTGCGGGAGGACCTGGCCCGCGCCCGGGACATCGCCATCACCACGGCCTATTTCCTGCCGAGCTGGCGGCTCCTCCGGCAACTGATGTCCGCCGACCGGCGCGGGGCGCGGGTGCGCATCCTGCTGGCCGGCCGCTCCGACGTCCCGCTCATGACGCTCGCCAGCCGCTCGCTCTACCGGGCGTTGATCAGCAGCGGGGTCGAAATCTTCGAATACCAGCCCCAGATCCTGCACGCCAAGACCCTGATCCTCGACGGCGTGGTCTATGCGGGCTCCTCCAACCTCGATCCCCGGAGCCTGCGGCTGAACTTCGAGCTGATGCTGCGGATCGAGGATCCGGCCTTGGCGGCAGCGGCCAGCACGCAGTTTGAGGCCGATCTGGCCCACAGCCGGCCCATCCACGCCGGCAACAGCTGGCTGCAGTGGTCGGCGTGGACCCGGCTCAAGCAGCGCTTTGCCCGTTTCGTGCTGGCCCGGCTCGATCCCTGGTTCGCCCGCGAGCAACTGCGCCGGCTCTGAGCCCGCCCCGGGGGCGACTGGAAACGCCAGACCGGTTTCCAGCCCAATGGAGCTTGAGCAACGCGGCCGGCTTGATTGGGTCGCGGCCGCATGGAATACATCCCTCTTTTCCCCTTCACCGACTACTGGTGGTTTTACGCCAGCTTCACCGCCTTTGTGCTCGGCATGCTGGCCCTCGACCTCGGAGTCTTCCACCGCCACGCGCACACCGTCGGGGTCAAGGAGGCGCTCGGCTGGAGCACCGTCTGGATCTCGCTCGCCCTGGCCTTCGGCTACGGCCTCTACCAGTATGCCCTCTACAAGTTTCCGCTGGACCCTCGCCTGGCGGGGCTCGACCACGCGGCCCTGGCCCGGCAGGTCGGACTCGAATACCTCACGGGCTTCGTCGTCGAGAAGTCGCTCTCGGTGGACAACATTTTCGTCTTCGTCGTGGTGTTCGGCTACTTTGCCGTGCCGGCCGTCTACCAGCATCGGGTGCTCTTCTACGGCATCCTCGGCGCCCTGTTCTTCCGCATCATCTTCATCAGCCTCGGCTCCGTGTTGATGCAGTTCCACTGGGTCATCTGGCTCTTTGGCGGCTTCCTGATCCTCACCGGCTTCAAGATCCTCTTCGCCCCTGAAAAGCCCATCGAGCCGGAAAAGAACCCGATCATCCGCCTGCTGCGCAAACTTCTGCCGGTCACCCCGCAGCTGCACGGCCAGAGCTTCCTGACCAAGATCGGGGGCGTCTGGCACGCCACGCCGCTGTTCGTGTGCCTCGTGTTCATCGAGATCACCGACATCGTCTTCGCGGTGGACAGCGTCCCGGCGATCTTTGCGCTCACCAAGGAGCCGTTGATCGTTTTCACGTCCAATGTCTTTGCCATCCTCGGCCTGCGGGCGCTCTTTTTCCTACTGGCGGGCGTCATGCACAAGTTCCGCTTCCTCAAATACGGCCTGGGCCTGATCCTCGTCTTCGTGGGCCTCAAGATGGTGTGGCTCAACGAGGCCTTCGGCGGGAAATTCCCCATCACGTGGTCGCTCGGCATCATCGGGGCGCTGCTGGTCGCCTCGATCGTGGCCTCCCTCGCCATCCCGGTCCGGCCCGCCCCGTCAAAGCCTGAGCCAGCATGAGCCGTTTCGCCCAGCACCTGGTCGCTCACCGTGTGTTCCAGGGCTTCATCATCGGGGTGATCCTCCTCGCCGGCGTGCTGGCCGGCGTGGAGACCTATCCCGCGCTCGTGGCCGCCTGGGGCCCTTGGTTGCGCTGGCTCAACCACGCGGTGCTCGCGATCTTCGTCGTGGAAATAATCCTCAAGTTCGCCGCCTGCGGGCGCAAGCCCCGGCGGTATTTTGCCGACGGCTGGAATAGCTTCGATTTCCTGATCGTCGCGCTCTGCTTTCTCCCGGCGGCCGGGCCATTCGCCGCCGTGCTGCGACTCTCCCGGGTGTTGCGCTTGCTCCGGCTGGTGAGCGCCCTGCCGAAGCTCCAGCTGCTCGTCGGCGCCCTGCTGAAGAGCCTGTCGTCCATGGGTTATGTTTCGCTGCTGCTGGCCCTGATGTTTTATATTTACGCCGTCGCCGGCGTGCACCTCTTCGGTCAGGCCGATCCGGGGGATTTTGGCTCGCTGCCGGCGGCCCTGTTCACCCTCTTCCGGGTGGTCACACTGGATAATTGGGGCGACGCCTTTGAGCGGGTCGCGACCGCGGCGCCAGGGCTCGTGGTCACGCTCTACTTTGTCACCTTCATCGTGCTCGGCACCATGATCATCCTGAATCTTTTCATCGGCATCGTCATGAACAGCATGGCGGAGATGCACCGGGAGCTGGAGGAAGGCGCGGCGGAAGGCCGGCCGGCCACTGCCCCGGCCATCGCACTGCGGGCGATCGAAGAGCAGCTGGCGGCGCTCCAGGGCCAGGTGCGCGCCGCCCGCTGCGAGGCGGAGCTCGCAACCCGCAACTCGCCACATGGGGTTGCCACACGCCATCCTGTCGCCAATCCTTAGCGCAACCCATGACTCTCCTCGATGCCGTCCAGGCCAACCTCCTTTCGCCGGCCGTCCTGTTTTTCGTCTTGGGGGTCTTCGCCGCGCTGGTGCGCAGCGACCTTAAGTTTCCGGAGCCACTCTATGCAGGCCTGACAATCTACCTGCTCGTCGCGATCGGCTTCAAGGGAGGGGTCGCCATCGCGGAGGCCGGACTCGCCCAGGTGTGGCTGCCCGCCCTGGCGGCCATGGCCCTGGGCGCCTTGATCCCGTTCTGGACCTACCCGGTGCTCCGTCATGCGGGACGGCTCGCCGCGGTGGACGCCGCCGCGATCGCCGCGCACTACGGCTCGGTCAGCGCCGTGACCTTCATCGCCGCCACCAACTACCTGCAGGCGGTCGGCCAGCCCTACGAAAATTACGCCAGCGCTTTCCTCGCGGTCATGGAGTCACCCGCCATTTTGGTCGGCGTCGTGCTCGGTCGTCTCGCGACCAGCCGCGGCTCGGGAACGGCACCCGATCCCGCCAGAACCTCGCTGCGTGCCGTCGTGCACGAGGCGCTCTGCGGTCGCAGCGTGCTGCTCCTGGTCGGCGCCCTGGTCGTCGGGGCGCTGTGCGGCCCGAAGGGCATGGAGAAGGTCGGCCCCTTCTTCGTGACGCCGTTTCAAGGCGTGCTCGCGCTGTTCCTGCTGGAAATGGGCACGGTGGCGGGCCGGCGCCTGGGCGACCTGCGCAAGGTCGGGGTCTTTCTCCTGCTCTTCGGCGTCCTGACCCCCTTGATCAACGGGGCCCTCGGCGTGCTGCTCGGGCACTGGACCGGGCTGGGGCTCGGGGGGGCGACCCTGCTGGGCGTGCTGGCCGCGAGCGCCTCCTACATCGCCGCCCCCGCGGCCATCCGGGTGTCGCTGCCCGACGCCAACCCGACGCTCTACCTGACGGCATCACTTGCGATCACCTTTCCATTCAACCTCACGGTCGGCATTCCCTACTGCCTCGCCCTGGCCCGCTGGCTCTATGCCTGATTCCCCATGCAAACCCATCCCATGAAACTCCTGACCGTGGTGTGCGAAGCCCATGCCCGCACGCCCGTGCTCGACATGCTGCGCGCCACGGGGGCGCACGGCTGGACGCTGTTCCCGGTTGAGGGCGAGGGTGCCGGCGGCTGCCGGACCGCCGACATTCCTGAGTTCACCAACCTCCAGATCCAGGTCGTCGTCCGCCTGGAGGTCGCGGAGATGCTCCTGAAAAGGTTGGAACGGGAATTCTTCCCGCGCTATACCATGATCGCCTTCGCGGCTGACGTGCAGGTGCTCCGGCAGGGAAAGTTCTAAGTCTCGTGCCGGGCTTGGCACTCCCGGGCAGACCGGCCCCCGCGCTTCAGCCTCCGCCCAGGCGCAGGCGTGCCACGACCGGGAAATGATCGCTGGGGAACTGGCCGTCCTGCGCGAAGGGGATGATCTCGATCCGGTCTGTGGTCACCTCGCCCCGGGTCAGGATCCAGTCGATGCGCGGTCCCTGCGGCTGGGCTGCCTTGAAGTCGTTGAAAGTGCCGATCCCCTCGCCGCGTCGCTCGCCAGCGCTCTGCCAGGTGTCGTGGAGAAATCCGTCTCGCGTGAGAGTTTTCCACGCCTCGCTCGTGCCCGCGTCTGCGTTGAAATCCCCGGCCACCAAGACTGGAAGTTTCGGATCCAAGAGCGCGATGCGCTGGCGCAGGAGACCGGCACCCTTGACGCGGGCCGCCTCCACCTGATGGTCAAAGTGCGTGTTGAAGAAATAGAACTCCGCCTGCGTCTGCCGGTCGCGGAACTTCACCCAGGTGACCATGCGGCGATAGGTGTTCCCCCACGTGGCCGAGCCGATGACCTCCGGGGTGTCGGACAGCCAGAAATGATCGAAGGCCAGCGGTTCCAGCCGGTCCCGGCGATAGAAGACCGCCATGAATTCGCCCTGGCTGCCGCCCTCGCGGCCCAGGCCGATCCACGCATAGCCGGGCAGATCGGTCGCGAGATCCTGCAGCTGGGAAAAAACCCCCTCCTGCGTGCCGATGACGTCCGGCGCTAGGCGGCCGATCAGTCCGCTCATCAGCGGACGCCGCTGCGGCCAGGCGTTGGGCGGGGTCGGGCTGGCGTAGCGCAGGTTGTAGCTCATCACACTGAGCGTCCCGGTCGGAGCTCCGGTGTTTGGCTCTGCACCCACCGCTGAAGCGGCCAGCAGCAACGCGCCGGCGATTACGCTACCCGCCGTCCGGAAATATCGCAGAACGCCAAATATCATAATGCTCATATCGGTCAGACCAACTCTCACGGATCACCGGCTTTCGGCAAATGAATCCTGAAGCATGCCAAATTCTAAACCCAGAGGGCACAGAGGTCTCAGCGAGATCCAACCAAGGCATTCTTTACCACGGATTACACGGCTTGAACGGATGGAGACCAATGCAGGTTTCTTACAGGAGGTAACAGAGGAAACAGAGACTACTGATCTCCGTTCACTCCGTTGCCTCCGGTGCAAACATTCGCGTTCATCCGCGGCATCCGCGGCAACAACTCTGCGGTCTCAGCGATCTCTGTGTTAAAAATGCCTTGGCTCGGACTCAGGTCTCAGGTTTCAGGTTTTTCCCTATCTTCCCTGCACGTAGGCGCGGATGGCGTCGAACTGGGCCACGCCGTCGAGCCCGGCCTCGGCCATCACCTTCGCGCCCGAGCCGCTGCCGAGGAAGTGCCCGTGGCGGAACGGATGGAGCGAGTGCCTGCGGCCATAGTCCGAACGCACCCAGCGCGTCATGGTGGCGAGCGTGTAGTCGGTGATGCCCATCGCCTCCTGCTGGTGCGCCTCGGGGAAGATCTGTTCCCGCTCCTGGCGGGGCAGCAGGTCGAAGAGTTCCGTGGAGGTGACCACGTAGACATTCAGGTTGGGGCCCTCGCGGTCGAGGAGCGGCAGCGCCCCCGTGAGGAAGGCGTTGGTCACGCCCGTGCCCTGCAGCACGATCGTGCCGGCGGACTTGCCGGTCGCGGCGCGCAGACAATAGACTCCCTTCGCGGCGGCGGAAGCCGGCGGCAGCCCGAGGGCCGCCCGGTCGAGGACCGTCTCCGGGGGACGCGTGACGAAGGGGGCGATGACGGCGGGCCGGTGCGCGAGGGCCGCGCCCACAAGATACCAGATTTCCTGCGGATCCCACGGGGTCAGCGTAATCATGGTGCCGAGCGGGAAATTATCCTGCAGCAGCTGGAGCGGCTGCGGGTCGGCGTGCGTCGGGCCGTCCTCGCCGGTCTTGAGGCCGGCGTGGGCGCAGACGAGGAAGAACGGCCGGCCGTGGCCGCCCTCGACGGCGATACGCGCCTGGTTCCCGATCGCATGGAGCCGGGCGGCGATGTGCCCGAGGGGCGCACTGAAGGCGCCGTAGGACGAACCGGCGCCGATGTGGCTGCCAAAGGTCGAGATGCCCGCGAGCATCGCGGTCATGGCGTCCTCGCAAATGCCACCGGTCGCGAGCTGCCGGGCGAGCGGGTTGGTGCCGCGGTTGTAGAAGCCCGCGGGGAAGCCGTCGCCCGCCTTGCCGATGCTGGTCGAGCCCATGAGGTCGGCCGAGGCGACGATCACGGCCCCGCCGGTGACTTTGTTATAGTGGTTGAGCACCTTCCCGAATTCCTCGCGCAGCGTGGTCTTCGTGCCGGGCCTGAGCGTAAGTTCGGGCGGCAGCTGGGTCTGGGCGCCGGCGGCCATGACGTAGGCGGCCTCGAGCCGCGGTGCGGCGGAACGGGGGTGCAGGGCGCGGGCCTCCAGCCGGCTGCGGGCGGCGCGCAACTGCGCGGCCAGCGCGTCGACCGTGGGCCGGCGCGCCGCGAGGGCCTGCCGGATGTAGCCGAGCGTTTCCCAATAGCATTTTTCCACGACGGCGGCATCGGAGCCGCCGCCGCAGCGCTGCGTGCTGCCGTCGCAGCACGGCAGGGGCACGGTGCCCTTCGGCAGCAGCGGGGCGACCGCCGCGTAGAATCCGGCGGAACACAGCGCGTGGCCCGCGCCGTGGGAGGCGCGCCCCTCGATGCCATACTGCCAGCCCTTGACCGTGCGGTAGACGATGGCGGTCGGCTGGCCGTTCGTGAGCGTCAGGGCGAGCCGCTGGGCGAGCGTGATCTGCTGCCAGTCGAAGCCCTCGGGCACATAGATGACGTTCCAATCATTGAGGTAGGCAAGTTCGGTGGGCGTCCACTGCACATAGTCGCCCGGCGTGGCGCCGTCGCGGCAGACGCGGTTTGAGTCGATCGAGGCCTGGTTCCAGTCGATGTGAAGGATCACGTTGCCGAGCGAGGCGGTGCCGGCGGCGGCGAGGGCCTCGGCGACGCGGCCCGGCGTCAGGCCGCCCTCCCCCTCGATGATGTGCACCCGGGGGGCGTTGGCGCCGTAAAGGTCGGCCGCACCCCAGGCGAGACCGATCGAGGCGGGCAGGCCGACGCCGGAGGCACCGGTCGAGAGCCGCACGAAAGGAGTCGCGGGGGTCGGATGGCCGTCGAGCGCCTTGGCGCGCAGCTCCTGCGCAAGCGGGGCCGCGTTGAGCGGGTTGCGGCGGAAGCCGAGCAGGTCCTCGAGCCGCAGCTGGAACATGTCGTCCTTCGGCAGCAGGTCGGGGGCGGCGAGGCGGGCGATCTCGTTGCGCAGGGCCCACAGGGCGTAGAGGCCGAGGGCCTTGTGGCCGGCGGCATAGGAAATGATGTCGGCGTCCGGCCGGGCGGGCTGGTCGAGCCCGTAGTCCATCGTCTCGAAGAGGAGGCGCGACACGAAGCGGCCCGACGAGATGGAACCGCCCGGATGGCCCGAGAGCGGGGCATAGTTATACATCACCGCCACGAGCGTGCGATAGACGAGGTCGAACTCCTCGCAGTGCGCCACGGCGGCGGCATCAAGGGGCGCCCCGTCATGGAGGAGCCGGTGGGCGGCGTTGATGAACACGCCGCGGCGCGGGCCGAGCTTGAAGGGCACGGCCGATTGGTTGTGTTCCGGCTTGGTTTCGTGGGCGGGGGCGTGCGTCAGCATAGGTGTTGTCCTTCGTGGATGAATTTCTTGAAGCCGTCGTGGTCGGCCGCCGCAGCGCGGATGCGCAGGAGGCCGATCTCGAGGTCGGCCAGGCCGGTCGCGATGGAGAGCCGCAGGTAATGCTGGCCGGCGGAGCCGATGCGCCCGAAGGAGCGCCGGTCCATCGTGGCCACCTGGTAGTTCCAGAGGAGGAACATCTGCACCAGAGTCGCCGGACTCGTGCGCGCCCGCAGGGCGGCCGGCAGCTTCCGATGCGCGGCGATGGCGCCGAGATCATGGCAGAGACCGGCGATGTTCGGGAACAGGTAGAAGGCGCCACCGGGCTTGCGGCAGGTGATGCCGGGGATCGCGTTCAGGCCCGCGACCATCATGTCGCGCCGCTCGAGGAAGGCCGCCCGCATGCGCGCCATCTCGGGGGCGCTCAGCGGCGACTCCAGCGCGACCGCCGCGCCCATCTGGTTGTAGGCCGGGATGCAGGAGAAATAATTGATGTTCAGGTTCCGGAACACGGTCGCCTCCTCGGCGCTCGGGAAAGCGGCCCAGCCGACGCGGCCGCCGGTCCAGGCAAAGGACTTGGAGACGCCGCTCGCGATGATCGTCCGCTCCGCCATGCCGGGCTCGCAGGCGATCGAACGGTGGACGTTCCCGTCGAAGAGGATGTCCTCGTAGATCTCGTCGGAATAAATGCGCGCCTGCGGCGGGGCCTTGCGGCGGATGACGTTCGCGATGTCCGCCAGCTGCTCGGCGGAGACGACCCCGCCGGTGGGGTTCGAGGGGAAGTTGAGGATGATGACGCGGGTGCGCTTCGTGATGAGGGCCGCCAGCTCGCGGCCGGTGAAGCTGAAGTCCGCCTCCTCGCGCAGGTGCAGCGGCACGGGCTTGGCGCTCAGGTAGGTCGCGAAGGATTCGTAGATGGGAAACCCGGGCGAGGGATAGATGACCTCGTCACCGGGATTGCAGTAGGTCTGCTGCGTCAATCCGATGGGCGGCTTGCCGCCGGGAAAAACCACGATGCGGTCGGGCGTGATCTTCAGCCCGCGCCGCGCGGACATCGTGCGGGCGATGGCCTCGCGCAGCGGCAAAATACCCTGCGGGTCGCAGTAATGGGTCAGGTCGAGATCGATCTGCCGCTTCACCTCGTCGGCGATGTGCTTGGCGAGCGGGAAGTCGGGTTCGCCGAGATTGCATTTGATTACCTTGAGGCCGCGCGATTCGAGTTCGCGGATCTGGGGCCCGATGCGGAAGGCGTTCTCACTGCCGATCAGGGCCGTGCGGCGGGAGAACAGGCCCGCGGGCAGCTTGGGCGCGGCGGAGCGGGCGGACGTTGCTGGGCGGGAGGGAGCGGACTTAACGACAGTGCTCATGGGGAGGGAGCCGGCGGAGGGGTAAAACAAAGCGGGGCCGGTTGGCGGTTACTTTCCTCCAACCGGGCGAATGGCGCTGGGCAGGGATTGGCGAATGGGCCGCGTTTCTTGCCCGGAGCGTCTAGCCCGTTGGGAGTAGGCCGGAATATTCATGGGCCGCGGACGCGCCGCGCCTCGGATCCCCGAGCGGAGGAACCGCTGAAATTTCAGCCCACGCGCGAGGTCGCCCGCGCTCCAGGATTAATCTAGAGCCACGGCGACCTCGTCGTGGTTTGACGGACAATCTACCGCCGTGCCGCGAGCCACTGCTTCACCTGCGCGAGGGTCTTTGTGTTGAGCACGTTTCCCTTGGTGAGCCAGCCCTTGCGGGCGGCGCCGACGCCGACGCGGAATAGCTCCAGCTGTGCCGTGTCGTGGGCATCCGGGTTGATGCTCGTCAGCAGCCCGCGCTCCGCCGCCTTGCGCCAGTGCCGCCAGTCCAGGTCCAGCCGCCAGGGGCTCGCGTTCAGCTCGATGATGACCCGGTTCGCGATGGCGGCATCGATCACTTTCTCAACGTCGACGTCGTAGCCCTCGCGTTCGAGCAAAAGCCGCCCCGTCAGGTGCCCGAGCATCGTCACGTGCGGTGATTCGATCGCCTTGATAATACGCTTCGTCATCACCTCCCGCTCCTGCCGGAACGAGCTGTGCACCGACACGACGACATAATCGAGCGCGGCCCGCACGTCGTCCCCAAAATCCAGCCGGCCGTCCGGCAAAATGTCGCACTCGGTGCCGGTGAAGACGTGGCACTTGAATTTCCCCGACGCGTTGAGCTGCTGGATTTCACCGATCTGCGCCAGCAGCCGCTCCTCGGTGAGGCCGCGGGCCTGCACGCTGGATTTCGAATGGTCGGCAATTCCGAGATACTCGAGCCCGAGTGCCTGCGCCGCCGCGGTCATTTCCTCGAGGGTGTTGTGCCCGTCTGAGGCCGTGGTGTGGTTATGAAAAACCCCGCGGATGTCCGACTCCTCCAGCAGGCGGGGCAATGCGTCTTTCTCCGCGACCTCGATCTCGCCCAAGCCTTCGCGAAGTTCCGGCGGAATGAAGGCGAGACCCAGTTGCTTGAACAGCTGCTCCTCGGTTGTTATATCGGTCATCCGTCCTCGGTCCTCTGCCTTCTGTTTCGCCGTTCCCTCGCCGGCCGCGGGCACGAGGCCCCACTCCGACATGGACAGTCCCTGGGTGAGGGCGCGCTGGCGCATCGCGACGTTGTGGTCCTTCGAACCGGTGAAATGGTGCAGCGCGAAGACAAACTGCTCCGGCGGCACGAGCCGCAGGTCGGCCTGGATGCCGGAGGTCAGGCGCACGCTGGCCTTGGTCTCGCCCTGGGCCGTGACCTCCTTCACGCCCGTCTGCGCCACGAACCACGCGACGATCGGTGCGGGCTCGGTCGTCGCCACGAGGAAATCCAGGTCACCGACCGTCTCCATTTTCCGCCGCAGGCTGCCGGCGTGTTCGGCGCGCTCGACCTGCGGCAAGGCCCGCAGCCCGGCCAGAATCGGCTCGGCCACGGCGAAAGCCTCGAACCAGAGGTGGCGTCGGCCGTATTTCTCCCGGTTGCGAATGCCCTCCAAAATCTTCTCCTGCGATTTTTCCCCGAAACCGTCGAGGGCGGCGATCTGCCCGTCGAGGCCGGCCTGCAGCAGCTTCGCGATGGAATCGATGCCGAGCTTTTCATTGAGGGCGCGGATCTTCTTCGGGCCGATCCCGGGGATGGAAAGGATTTCGATCAAGCCGGCGGGAATCGATTCCTTCAGCTTCTCATAAAAGCCCAGCTGCCCCGTCGTGTGGAGTTCGGTGATCTTCTGGGCGAGCGCCTCGCCGATGCCCTTCACTTCCTCGAGCGTGCCGGACTCGATGCGCTGCGTGAGTTCGGCCTCGGGCAGCGACTCGACGATGCGGGCACCGGCCAGGTAGGCGCGGGTCTTGAAGGGATTCTCGCCCTTCAGTTCGAGGAGCGTCCCGATGTCCGTGAGCACGGCGGCGATCGCGGTTTTGTTCACGGGCGGAAAATAACCACGGCGGGCGCGGAATACACAGAAAAGTGAGATAATCTAAACACCGGGGACGCGGCGACCACGGAGGGAATGGGGCTGATGCCTGTGCTCCCGATCATTTTTAACCACGGATTTCACGGCTGGACCCGGATAAATGCCGGGGCCCAGGCCTGCCCATCCGTGCTTAGCCGTGAGATCCGTGGTGAAATGCCCCGGTTGATCCCGGCATCACGCGGAACGCCTGATTCAGGACTGTGCGGAAACGCGACGCGCGATTTCCGCCCGGTTGACCTTGCCCTGCTCGTTGACGGGCCACCCGGCGATGGGCACGTAGCGCTTCGGGCGTTTCGCCGGACTGAGCCGGAGGGCGACGGCCTGGTGCACCAGGGCCCACACGGGCTGCGCGGTCGCCGGATAGGCCGCGATGACCACCTGGCCCCACTCCGGGTCGGACAGGCCCACGACCACCACCTCGCCCAGCTCGCCGCAGCCGCAGAGGACCGCCTCCACTTCCGCGGGGTCGACCTTCTCGCCGCCGGTGATGATGACCGCATCGCGCCGGCCGAGGACGTGCAGGTGGCCGCGCTCGTCCAGCCGGCCGAGATCGCCGGTCGCGAAGGGCCGCCGGTCGCGCCACTCCGGGAAATAGCCGCGGAAGAGCGAGTCGGCGCCGACGATGACCACCCCGCCCTCGCCGATCCCGACGGTGGCGTGCGGCAGGGCGGCGCCGTTGTCCCGCGCCCCGAGGAGAAATTCCTCCGGCCGCAGCGCGGTGACCATCGCCGCCGTCTCCGTCATGCCATAGCCGGTCGACAGCGGCAGTTGCACCGCCAGCCCCCGCGCCAGCAGTTCCGGCCACGCCGGGGCGCCGCCGAGGAAAATGATGCGGAAACCCTGCAGCCACTCGACCGCGGCCGGGCGCGACAGCAGGCGCTCGAGCTGCGTCGGCACGAGCGAGAGCACCCAGCCCTGCGGCTTTGCAGGCAGCGCGGGCAGGTCGCCGCCCTCGATCCTTTTCCAGTCGAGCGGCAGATATTCGCCGCCGGTCAGGGCGCAGCGCATCCAGGCCATCAGTCCGCTGACATGGTGCAGCGGCAACAAGCCCACGGCGTTGACCTGCGCCATCGAGAAATGCCGGCAGAAACCGCCCACGGCCGCCGCGAGGGTTTCCTCATCATGCCGCGCCAGCTTCAATTGTCCGCTGGTGCCGCCGGTGGGGATGCAGAGCCAGCCCTTGCCCGCGGCGGTGGCGGGGGTGATGGCCGTCAAATTCCGCAAGGCCGCGAGCTGCCGCCGTTCGCTCTCCCCCCAGGTGTCGGCGGCGAGCATCACGGTGCCGCCCTGCGCGGCCGCGGCCGCCAGGGCCGTCATGAACCGGCGCGGATCCCGCTCCGCGATCACGACCGGCTCGCGCCGGTCCTCGGCGACGAGATCTGCGGGGGCCCCGAGCCGGCGGGCAAGTTCAGAACGAGTCATGGAAGAACCAATTCATTTTTAACCACGGATTTCACGGATGGAACGGATAAAGATCTACGCAGGTTGCCCACGGAAAACACGGAAATATTGCACAGGAGGTAACAGAGGCCAATCCGAGACCAGAGGGGAGAATTGTCACTCAGTTCACTCCGTTTCCTCCTGTAAGATCGCTCCCGTGCAATCCGTGGTCAATTGCCTGAGGTGGTTAATGCGTTCCAGATTCCTTCGCCGGCTTGTTCTGCAATACACGACGCGTCGGCCAGCGGGCCGATGATGGGGCCGTCCCAAAGCCGCTCCCCAAAAATCTCCCCCGTGCCGAAGCCCAGCGCCCGCGTGGTGAGCGGCTGGCTCAGCGCGGCGCGCAAGACCGCCGACCGGCCCAGCGCGGTCTCGATCGCGCTCGAAATCACCACATCGGCCTTGGTCGCCAGGATCCATTCCGCCAGTTCCGTCAGCGGACCCGCGAGCGAAGGCTTCACGACAAATACGCCCGGCCAGCCCAAACCCTGCCAGCGGCGGGCGTCGGCGAGCCGCACCACGGACTCATCGAGGGCGAGCTTCACCGGATAATCCCCGGCCAGGCCGAGCAGTGTGTTCTCGTCGGCGGGCGCCACCGGCTGCTCGACGAACTCGACGGGGCGCTCGGCGCAGCGCGTGAGCCAGCGTTCCGCCTGCCGGCGGGTCCAGGCGCCGTTGGCGTCAAGCCGGAGCCGCGCATGCCCCGGCAGGGTGGAGAGCAGGTCGTCGAGGAGCCCGAGCTCGTCGTTGATGTCGCCGACCCCGACCTTCCATTTGAAAGCGAGAAACCCGGCCTCGATTTTCTGCCGCATCAGCGGCAACGCGTCCCGGCCCGCGGGCAGCAAGGCGGCCACCGGCAGCCGGTGGACCGCGGCCTCCGGACGCTTTTTGTCCTGCACCCGTGCCTGCGCCAGCGCGAAGCGCACGCAGCCGAACTTTTCCGGCACCTCGTCGAGCAAAGCATCGCCGGCCCGGTCGCCGAATTTCCGGCAAACTTCCTCCGCCTGGACCAGGGTCTCGGTGCCGAACCACGATAGAGGCGCGATCTCCCCAAAGCCCACCTCGCCGGCCTCGTCCTCCAACCGCACGACGAGACCCTCGCGTTCCGTCCACAACCCGTGCGCCGTCCGCAGCGGAGCGCGCAATGATCGGCAGTAGGGCTTGTAACTGAAGCGATAAACCATTCTGAAACCACGGAATACACGGATTACCCGGCAGAAAGCAACCAGCCAGCGGCCCCCGCCGATGCCGCGCGTCCCGCGTGCGGGGATGATTTGCCCGGAATGAAATATTCTCGTTGAGCTTTCCCGCACCGGGAGTATTTCGTTCACGGCAACGATGACCAAGCCTGTTGCCACTTCCCCGAGCGATTCGGACTTCTACCTGCCCGCCGACCGCTTCTTCGCCGCCAACCTGCCGAGCGCGCTGACCTTCGACGACGTCTCGCTCGCCACGCTCCACTCGGAGATCCTCCCGAAGGACACCGACCTGGCCACCTCGCTCACCGAGGGCCTGCGCCTCCAGATCCCGATCATCTCCTCCGACATGGACACCGTGACCGAGTCGCGCATGGCCATCGCCATGGCGCTCAACGGCGGCCTCGGCCTGGTCCATTACAACCTGCCGGGCAAGGACCAGATCAAGGAGGTCGCCCGCGTGAAGCGCCACATCCACGGCCTCATCCAGGACCCGATCACCGTCTCGCCCGACGCCCTGGTCGGCGAAGTCCTCTCGATGATCGACTCGAAGCGCTTTGACTTCCGCACCTTCCCGGTCGTCGAGGCCTCCGGCAAGCTCGTCGGCCTCCTCTCCGGCAACCTCGTCAAGGAGCGCTACAAGTCCCGGAAGGTCGCCGACGTGATGACCCCGCGGAAGCAGCTCATCACGATGCTCGACCAGCGCATGGCCGCCGACCCCATCAAGGAGGCCGACAAGTTCTTCACGGAGCACATCGGCATCCACAAGATCCTCGTCGTCGACGACCAGGACCGTCTCCGCGGCCTCGTCACCAGTTCCGACGTCGAGCGCATCACCAGCGAGGCCAAGTCCCGCCGCAAGCCCGCCCGCGACGCCCAGTTCCGCCTCGTCGTCGGCGCCGCCATCTCCCCCGTCCGCAAGGCCAACGGCGAGCTGGACCGCGACAAGATCATCGCCCACGTGAGCGAGCTCGTGGACGAGCGCGTCGACATCGTCGCCGTCTCCACGGCCCACGGCCACACCGCCGGCGTCGGCGACGTCGTGAAGCTCATCCGCGGGGCCTTCAAGGACCTGCCTATCATCGCCGGCAACGTCACCAGCGGCGCCGGGGTCGAGTTCCTCGCCGCGGCCGGCGCCAACGCCATCAAGATCGGCCAGGGGCCCGGCTCCATCTGCACGACCCGCATCGTCGCGGGCGTCGGCATTCCGCAGCTCACCGCGCTGCACGTCGCCGGCCGGGGCGCCGCGAAGGCGGGCGTCCGCCTCATCGCCGACGGCGGCATCACGAAGTCGGGCGACATCGTCAAGGCCCTCACCCTCTCCGATGCCGTCATCTTGGGCGGGCTGCTTGCCGGCTGCCGCGAGGCGCCGGGCGAGATCATGGAAATCTCGGGCAAGCTCTACAAACAATACCGCGGCATGGGCAGCCACGCCGCGATGAAGGCCGGCTCGGCCGCCCGCTACGGGCACGACAAGAACGACACCGCCCGCAAGGTGGCCGCCGAGGGCATCGAGGCCCTCAAGGAGGTCTCCGGCTCGGTGGACGACGTGCTCGGCAACCTGATCGGCGGCGTCCAGAGCGGCATGGGCTACCTCGGCGCCAAGAACCTGGGCGAACTCCGGACCAAGGCCCGTTACGTCCGTGTGACGACCGCCGGCGCCAAGGAAGCAGCCCCGCACGACGTCATCGAGGTCGCCACCCGCCACGGCGGATAGGCCCCCTTGGTGCGGGTTCAGCGCGCCGGGCGGTAGCCAGCAGACAACGCATGGATGACCTGCGTGGCAAGGTCGCACCATTAGCCGACCGCTATCGTCCTGTGAAGGGCAATTCTAGATCGGACCCTCCTCCCATCCGGTCATTGACGCCGCTGGTGCTCGCGTTACGTTGCCAGACGGGCCACGGAAAGTTTTTCCGGTAATTGCGATTTCCTATGTCCGTAATTCAACTCCTCATCCGCTGGCCCGGATTCATCATCGCCTTGGTTTTGCCTCTCCGCGTTCTGGCCGGCATCGGCGGGGCCATGGTCGCCGGGGAGTCCGCAGGCTGGGCGGATTATGTGGTGCACGGCATCGTGGTGTCAGCCACGGAGACCGGGCGTGATACTGCTGCGATTGGAGCCGGCGATATCGCCCAGCAGGTCGAGTTTGAGATTATCAGGGTTTTTCAGGGCTCGCCCCGCTCGCCGATCCTCCTGGAAGTGCTGGGCGGGCGCACGGCAAGAGCGAAGTCGGTGAGGGATGATCCGCCGGGGTTCCGCCCGGGAGAGGAAAGCATTCTGGTCCGAGAGGGAAACATCCTGTGGGTTTATCCCTTGGGTGGATTGAGACATGGTTATCATTCACCGGCATATGCCAATTCCTATGAAATCCTCGGGGCACCAGCATCCGCTGCGGCCGGAGAAACCGGGGACAAGGCCGCCAGCTCCGGGCTCAACGACGGTGATCAGGTGCGCCTGTCGCCGGGCACCGAAGTCGTGGGGGCGCCGGCCAATGACAACTTCGCCAACGCGGGCTTGGTCGTCACCCCGGCAGGCGATGTCCCGCCCACCGGGTTCACCAGCAACAACCTCAATGCGACCAAGGAATTCGGTGAGCCGGACCACGTCGGCAACGTCGGCGGGCATTCCGTCTGGTGGAAGTGGACGGCACCAGGCAACTGCCGCGTGTCCGCCTACTCTGAGAACAGCAATTTTACCACGGTGCTGGCCGCCTACATTGGCACAACCATCGGGTCCCTCACCCCGGTCACGCATGCCTCTTATACCGAAAAAAAACCGAGGCATTTTTCTTCGACGCACTGGCCGGCACCACATATTATTTTGCGGTGGACGGCCTGAACGGTGCCACCGGGGACATCGAGTTCGGTATCGGCACCCTCGCCGCCACGCCCCCGGCTATCAGCAGCCAGCCCAGTAGCATCACCCTTGTGGAGGGCGATAGCGCCTACCCCCAAGTCACTGTCACCGGCTCGTATCCGTTCCAATACCAATGGTTCCATGACAATGTCGCCGTCGCGCATGCCAACAATGCGACGATCGCCATTTTCCGGGCAAAGACCAGTGATACGGGCTCCTATCACGTGGTTGTCTCCAATAGTTGGGGCACGGCGACCAGCATCGCCGTCACGGTGACCGTGAACAGAATACCCGGGCCGGTGATCACGGCTCAACCCGCCAACCGGACCGTGGAAGTGGGCCAGGCCGCCAGCTTCACCGTCAGCGCCACCGGGACGGGATCGCTTGGCTACCAGTGGTTGTTCAATGGGACGGCTCTCAGCGGCGCCACCGGGGCGACCCTGCAACTCTTAAAAGTCCAAACCGGCGATGCCGGCCTCTATACCGCCTCGGTTTCAGACAGCACCGGCTCGACCACGAGCAACGCTGCCCAGCTCTGGGTGGTGCCCGCGACGAGTCGGCCGACCTTCACCACCCACCCCATCAGCCAATCCGTTGCTCCCGGCGCGAATGTCGTGTTGAGTGTCGCGACCACAGGCTATCCATCCGTAACTCTCCAGTGGCTGCACAATGACGTTCCCGTCGCCGGTGCCACGGGCACCAGCTACAGTCTGAACAACGTGCAACCATCAGACGCCGGCTCTTACGTGGTCAATGCCAGCAACATACTCGGCACCACCACAAGTAATGTAGCCACGCTCACCGTGCAATCCCAGGCAGTGCCTCCCCCGCCTGCTCCTGCGGGCGGTGGAGGCGGCGGCGCCCCCAGCCTCTGGTTCTGCACGGTCTTGAGTGTGCTGGTGGCAATCCGCCGCTTGCGTCGACCGCACGGCTCCTCCCTGTCCTCCCACGGTTGACTGCCGCCCCCGCTTGGCTAGATTAACGCCGGGCCACCAAACTTCCGGGAACTGTATGCTCCGATCCTCGTCTAACCTGCCCATGCCATCTCGCTGTCTTGCCGCTTGCGGCCTCGCCCTGGCCCTGCTGCTGCCCCTGCATCTGCCCGCGACCACCGTCGAGGCGCCGGAATTCAATGAACTTGTCGACCTCTCCGACTACGTCGTGCGCGGCGTCGTGACGGCCGTCTCCTCCGAATGGCGCGAGACGGCCGACGGCCGACGCTACATCGCCACCCAGGTGGAGGTCAACGTCCTCGACCCCATTCGCGGCACGCCCCCGGCGAAGCTGGTGCTGGAAGTGCTGGGCGGCCGGATCGGCGAGGATGAACTCGTGGTCGAGGGCGCGCCTCGCTTCCTCGTCGGCGACGAGGGCGTGTTTTTCGTGCGCGGCAATGGCCGGATCTTCTTCCCGCTCGTGGGCGTCATGCACGGTCTCTATCCGGTCCTGCACGACTTCAAGGACGGTCAGGACTATATTCTCCGGAGCAACGGCATGCCGCTCTACCGCGCGCAGGACGTGTCGCTCCCGATGGACCGGGTGAGCGCCGCCCTGGCCGGCGACCCCGCCGCCCGGCCGATGACGGCCGACGCCTTCGTCCGCCAGGTCCGCCAAGCCTCTTCCGTCCGCCCCACCCCGCCCGCCCTTGAAAAATAATCCCCTCCGCATCCTGGCCGGCGGCCTGACCGCGCTCGTGCTCGCCACCGCGGCCAGCGGCTACACCTATATCCTCAACAAGAACACCGGCCTGCCGGTGCGGTGGACCGACGGCACGGCGACCCTGCGCATCATGCTCGGTTCGGCGCAAACCAACATCGACGGCACCACCTTCAACACGAGCGCCAAGGGCGCCGCGGACACCTGGAACGCCCTGCTGGGCGCGATCGCGTTCCAATCCACCTTCACCACCGGCACGCCGACGGACGGGCGGCCCTCAGGCGGCTCCCGGACCAACGATCTCGCCTTCGCCAGCACGATCTATGGCACCGAATTCGGCGAGAAGACGCTGGCCGTCACCACCTCCTGGTTCAGCGGCAACACCCGCGTGGAGGGCGACATCATCTTCAATTCCGCCCGGACCTGGGATTCCTACCCGGGCGCGACGCGCGCCAACCTCTACGATCTCCACCGTGTCACGCTGCACGAACTCGGCCACTTCCTCGGGCTCGACCACCCCGACGAGGCCGAGCCGCCCCAGGGCGTCAGCGCCGTCATGAACAGCCGGATCAGCAGCCTCGACACGCTGACCATGGACGACATCACCGGCGCGCAGAACCTCTACGGCCCGCCCGGCCCGCCGGAGAACGACGCCTTCGCCAAGGCCACCGTCATCGGCCCGCTCGACGCGAACAACAAGGCGGTGCTCCCCGGCTTCAACACCCTCGCCACGAAGGAAACCAGCGAACCAAACCACGCCGGCAACAGCGGCGGCCACTCGGTGTGGTGGAAATGGACCGCCCCCGCCTCGGGCCCCGTCACCCTCGACTGCCGCGGCAGCTACTACGACACCACCCTCGGGGTATACACCGGCACCGCGCTCGGCAGCCTGACCGTGGTCGCTGCCAACGACGACATCAATCCGGGCGTCGTGCAGGCCAGCTCCGTCACCTTCACCGCCTCGACCGGCACCGTCTATTATTTCGCCGTCGACGGCTTCGACGCCGACACCGGCGGCATCACGCTGAACCTTTCCCTGAGCCCGGTCGGCGGGACCAAGCCGACTATCACGACCCAGCCGTTCACC
>JAQSDJ010000070.1 GCA_029945855.1 Lacunisphaera sp. | reverse complement strand
AAGTATATTTGGGAAGGGGTGCAGGGGAAGGGGCGCAGCCCCTTCCCCGCTCTGGCTGGGTTTAGGCGGCTTGCGTCTGCTGGGGACGTTCGTGGGCCAGCAGGCCCATGTTCAGGTAACGGTTCTCCTCGACCCATTGTTCGTGGATCTCGATGGCGAGGGCCCGGGACAGACGTAGGCACGAGGTCTCGTCGGGGAAGATGCGCACCAGCAGGGTCCGGCGTTTGAGTTCCTGGTTGAGCCGTTCGAGCATGTTCGTTGAGCGGAGGTGTTTGTGGTGCTCGCGGGGCAGCAGGAAGAAGGTGAAGGTTTCCTCGATGTTGGTCTCGACCCAGGCGCAGAGCTTGGGGTGCTTCTCGGTCCAGCGTTCCAGCCAACGGGTCAGGTCGGTGCGCGCTTCCATCAGCGCGGCCACCAAGGCCTTCTCACTGCGTTGATAGCGGGCGAACATCTCGGTTGAGAAGCGGCCCTGCCGGTCCTGTGGCACCCGCAGCTCCAGCTTGCCCACTCGCGTGATCAGGCTGCGGCTGTAGTGCCCGCTGCGGTAACCTTGGCGGCCACTGGTGCGTTCACCCTTGGCCGCTTGCAAGCTCTGCTCCATCTCGCACTCCAGCACCTCCTGCAAGATGACCTGCAAGGCGCCCTTGAGCGCCCCGTCCTCGGTCAACAGCTTCATCAGTTCTTGTTTGCTCAATGTCACGGTGTCATCCTTCAGCTTCGGTCGGGTCATGGTATGGTTTATCCTTCGTTGGTGGTTTTTGGCTTAAGCACCAAACCACCTACCATGACCCGGCTTTTTGCTGAAGTCTCAGGACACTACCCGCGATGATCCCGGTCCAACTCCGGTAGAGGTGCGACTGCCCAAGCTATGTGCCGTTGAGATTGGGTGGGAGGAACGGGGCGGATCAACCCGGCCGATTACCAATATTCTGGTATGCCGGCCTTGCTGAACCGTCGGAGCGGAATTCGCCGACGTCGCACCGCTGTGCGCGGTGACTCAGTCTGCGCACGAGGAGAAGTAATCCTAACGCGCTGAAAAACCATTGGCTGGGGGCCCCGCCGCCCCCGCCTCCGCCACCACCGGAAGGGACCGTGGGAGTAGGAGTTGGGGTTGGTGTCGGCGTTGGCTCCGGTGGCGGAGTGGGTGCGGGCGGAGGGACGGGGTCCGCGACCGTGAGGGCGCCGATGAGGTATTCGATGTTTGGCGATCCCAGACCGGACACCATGTTGTAGTTGGGGCCGACTTGGTAGGCGCCATTGGTGGCGGCGGAGGAATACCCATCACCGACGCTCTGCGAACCGGTGGTCATCTGGTTGAAGGCTGGGGTGCCGTTGAGGGGATAGATTCTGGGCCCAAGCAGTCCCAGTGGGGGGAGCCCCTTGTCCGCCCGCGCCTGATTGATGAGCGCGCAGAGACCGGCCCAGATGGGCGCACTCAAGCTCGTGCCGTTGGCCGGGAACCGGCGGCCAAGAAAATACATGTAGAGAGAGTAGTTGCACGAGGCCACAGCTGCGACATCGGGCACACAGCGCATGGTGCCCGTGGGTATGCCCGCTCCGACCTGCCAGGCCGGGCGCGGGAAATACAAGCTCACCCCGCCACCGCTGGCGCGCAGGCCGACCAAGGAGGGGGGCGGAATATTGGGAATCGACCAAGCCCCCTCTCTCACGGGCGGTGCGGCCGAGCTGCCATTGCCTTGTTGAAACCCGACCGTGGTGCCGCCGACACCGGCCACATAAGGACTCGAGGCCGGGTAGAGTGGCGAGGCTGTGCCATCGGGATGGTAGCCCCGTTTGGGTTGCACCCCGTTCACGACCATCTGGGTGGATCCGTCATCGCCGGAAGCGACGAAGATGCTCACCCCAAGGGCGGCCAAGGTCGCATAATACTGGTTGTTGGCTTCGCGACTGGCCGCAGGGGCCGTGTAGGTGGCCTCCGGCATCCCGTAGCTGGTGCTCAACTGGTGGATCCGACGGCCTAACGCCAATTGGGAGGTGATCCATTTTGCGACGAGGTCGATGTCCAGGTTGGTCAGCAGCACAATGTCGGCCCCCGGAGCCATGGCGCTGGCCCACTCGAGATCCATCGTTTCCTCTCCTGACTTGCTGATGTCCGCCGGGCTTGGGTTGTTGCTGAGGTCGACCTGGGTGAATTGCGCGAGGGTGATGGGCAGGCCGCTGGTTTGCCAAAAGGTTTGGAGATCGTCCGGGTTTACCCGATAGGCGCCCATGATGGCGATGGTCTGGCCGCGGCCGTCCACGCCGAGCCCCGTGGCGTTATAGAGCCGGGCAAAGGTCTGCGGCAGGATATACCCGCCGTCGAGTTGCTGCACGTCCGTGACCTGGGCCGGCAACGGCCGCAGGTGCGGCTGGAGATGGAGCACGCTCACGACGACATCGCGGAATTCCTCGGGAATCGCCGGGGCAGAGACTGCACTGGTGTGCTCCTGCCTGTCTGTGCCGACCACGCGGGCGAACCGCAGTCGCAACGCGGTCTGCACCTGGGTGATCGAGCCGGTGGCGGCCACGGTCAGGCGGGTCGAGTCCTCGGGCTCGACCTCGAGGCCCTGCGCTGCGACCCACCGGGAAATCTTCAGCCAAGTTTCCCGGCGCGGGAAATAGCGCTCGTTCATTTCATCCAAGGTGAGCACCTCGCCGCGGGAGATTCGGGCGTTCAATTCGTCGAAATTACGCAATCTAAGAGCAAATCCCAGCCGCTGCCCGGCGGAAAGTTCGGCGGTGGTCAGAAAATGGCGGGAGACCGTGCCCACCTCGTCCCGCCGGCCCTCAAGGCGGACGGGGGCGATCGCGCCGTCCAGTTTGAAGCGGAGATCGGGAGCCCCGGACAGGCTGACCCCCATGACAAGGAACAGTAACCAGCATGCTTTATTCATGATAAAGGGGGGCCCGGAATGCAGTGGGTCGCAGCAAAAAGACGAAGTGCAGCACACCGCAGAATGCCCCGTGGCATTGCTGGTGGCGCAAACGTCGCAACCGGACAGGGTAAACCGGGCGTCGCGCAGCCTCGAGATTTGGCCACGCCGCACCCGCATTGATTGATGCGCGATGTTCTCATCCTGAAATAGTGGCCCGGACCCTTTCTGTGGGTCAGCGCGGATAGAGGCAAGGCGCTTACGCTATCCGTCGTCAGTCATGCTCCGAGATTAGTCGTGTTTGTCGCCACGATAACAAACGCTATGCATGCCCCGAAGTAGAGACGATGAAGGTGGCGATCGTGAGCAGACCCTTCCGGCCCATGCCCCGTTTAGCGTTACTGGTGACGGTAGATTTGTATGGCGAGCCGGGGTTACGAATGGTCCGGAACACGGCCACTGAAGTCGCCGTCGGGTCCCGTCGGGTTTGGCAATTGATGCAAACAACGATTCGTGATCTGCCGCTATCGGCCGCGGATTCTGCCCAATAAACAAGCGCAGCACCTGACAATGAAACTGACAATGACGCCGATGAAGATGGGTGACGCCGAGTTCGAAACACGTTGATAACCAACAACCGGCCCGGGCGAAAAAGGGCCGAATGCAAACCGGGGTTCGAATCCCTCCGGCCTTAGTTGGCTTCCGCCGGACAGCAGGAATGCGGAAATCGGAGGCGCTGGCCCGGGCGGGTCTGCCAAAAGATGGCTAACGGCAGACTGGCGGGAGGAGGGGAGGTGGGCGGGGCGGGG
>JAQSDJ010000069.1 GCA_029945855.1 Lacunisphaera sp. | reverse complement strand
TCACTCTTTCCGTGCACCGCGCCATTCCTCGCCACGCTCCAACGGCTCGGCCTCGGCTTCACCTTTTTCACCAACAACTCTTCGCGCAGTCGTGCCGACTACGTCGCCAAGCTGCGCGCGTTCGGCCTGCCCGCCGACCTGCGCCGCGTGCTCGTCTCCACCGACGCCGCCGTCACCGGTCTGCGCCGCCAGTGGCCGGCCGCACGTCGGATCTTCGCGCTCGGCACCCCGTCCTTTCTCGCCGACATCGCCGCGGCGGGCTTCACCCTCCTGCCCGATTCCCCCGCCGAACCGCCCGACGCCGTGCTGGTGGCCTACGACCCCAGCGTCACCTACGCCCGCTTGTGCCGCGCCGCGTGGTGGATCCGCTCCGGCCTGCCCTACGTCGCGACCAACCCCGACTACACCTGCCCGACCGACGAGCCCACGGTTCTCGTCGACTGCGGCTCGCTCTGCGCCGCGCTTCACGCCGCAACCGGCCGCTGGCCCGACCTCGTCGCCGGCAAGCCTCATCTCCTCATGATGCAAACACTCTTCGCCCGTGAGGATCTTTCCGCGGGAGAAACTGCGATGGTCGGTGACCGTCTCATGACCGACGCCACGATGGCCCGTGCGTCCGGCGCGCTGGGCGTGGTGGTGCTCTCGGGCGAGGCCACCGTCGACGACGTCGCCTCGTTCGCCCCGCCGCCTGACCTTGTGGTGTCCGACGTCGGCGAGCTGGGCAACCTGCTCCTGGCCGTCCGCCGCGCGTCCCCGCTTGCTCCATGAAGACCACCGCTGGATCCCGGCCACTCCGCCCCGACAAAATTCCGGCCCTCGCCGCCGCGCCACTCGACCTGCTCGTGATCGGCGGCGGCATCGTCGGCGCCTCCATCGCGCGCGATGCCGCGCGCCGCGGTCTGCGCGTGGGTCTCGTCGAACAGGCGGATTTTGCCTTCGGCACAAGCAGTCGCTCCAGCCGCCTGCTCCACGGTGGCCTGCGCTACCTTTCCCAGGGCCGCGTCGGTCTCGTGCGCGAGGCCAGCATCGAGAAACGCCGTCTGCACGAGATTGCTCCCCACCTCGCCGAGCCCCTCGCGTTCATCTTTCCCACTTACCGCGGGTCGGGCTGGCCCCTTTGGCAGCTGCGCATCGGCGTGCGCGTCTACGACCTGCTCTGCAACAACCGCAACCTCGGCCGCTCGGGCGCCCTTGACCGCGATGCCCTCATCGCGCGCGTGCCCGGCCTCCGCACAGAAAAGCTCGCCGGCGGGGTGCGCTATTTCGACGCCCTGACCAACGACGCGCGCCTCGTGCTCGACACGCTGCGTTCCGCCGAAGTGGCCGGCGCACTGCTGGCAAGTTACACGAAATTCGTCCGCGCCGAGTCCACCGGGGGGGACTGGCGCGTCGAAGTGCAGGATACCGGCGTCCCCACCGCGGCGGCCTCCCCGCTCGTGGCCCGCGCCATCGTCAACGCCACCGGACCGTGGTCCGACCGTGTGCCGCGCAGCGCGGTGCGCCTCCGTCTGACCAAAGGCATTCACCTCGTGCTCGACCGCGCCCGTCTCCCCGTCCCTGACGCCGTCGTGCTCACCGAGGGCCGGCGCCTGCTGTTTGTCATTCCGTGGGGCGAACGCGTGATCCTTGGCACGACCGACACCGACTATGATGGTGATCCCGCCGCGCCGACCTGTGACACGACCGACGTCGACTACCTTCTCGCCAACGCCAATGACGCTTTCCCCCTCGCCCACCTGCGGCGTGAAGACGTGAT
This sequence comes from Lacunisphaera sp., assembly GCA_029945855.1. GTDB lineage: Bacteria > Verrucomicrobiota > Verrucomicrobiia > Opitutales > Opitutaceae > Lacunisphaera. Next base: position 1,941 of record JAQSDJ010000069.1, on the reverse strand, counting down.
TCGCTCTTGGGTCGGGCTGCGCCCACTCGTCGCGGACCAGCAGGGCAATCCCTCCGACATCTCACGCTCGCACGAAATCCACCAGTCCGAGCCGCGCTGGTGGGACGTTGTCGGCGGCAAGCTGACCACCTGTCGCCTGATGGCGGAGCAGACGGTCGACGCGGTGGTCAGGGAACTCGGGTTCAGCGCGCTGAGCCCCGACACGGCGTCAGTCCCACTCTTGCCCGCGGGCGCACCGCCGACCGGCGGCGTGCTGCCCCCGCCGGTCACCGAGGACGTCGTCCGTCACTGCTGCCGGCACGAGTGGGCCACCCATCTCGACGACGTGATGATCCGTCGCACCAGCTGGCATTATTACCACCGCGACGCGGGCCCCATCGCCCGGCGGGTGCTCGAGTGGATGGCCCGGGAATGCGATTGGGATGACGCCCGGGCCGCGTGCGAGTGGCGCCGCTATGTCGACGCTACCGACCCCCAATTCCCCCTCACCCCGTGATCCTCCGCGCCCTCCGTTGGTTCCGCCCCGCCAAGCACATCGGCCGTCTCTCCGGGCCGGAGGCGCAGCGCGCGTGGCCGCGCTACCGCTGGCAGGTGTTTGAAGCGTCCTTCGTCGGTTACGCGATGTTTTACGTCGTGCGCAACAATCTCGGAGTCGTGGCCAAGGAGCTGGGCGCCGCGCTGCACTACGACAAGGCCATGATCGGCGACATCCTCGCCGGCACCGCGATCGCCTACGGCGTGGGCAAGCTCGTGATGGGTTTTCTCTCGGATCGCAGTGACCCGCGCAAGTTCATCTTTGCCGGCCTTCTGCTCACGGCGCTCTGCAATTTCGCCTTCGGAGCCAGCACGAGCTTCGGCATGCATCTCGCGCTGTGGTCGCTCAACGGGCTCATCCAGGGCATGGGTTACGGACCGTGTGCGCGCGGGCTCAGCCACTGGTATGCGGCAGCGGAGCGCGGCTCGATCTTCGGCGTGTGGAACATGGCTCATAACATCGGCGGCGGTGCGGTCGGTGTGATCGCGGCCACCTGCGCGCATCATTTCGGCTGGCCCTCCGCATTCTACGTGCCCGGTGCCATCGCGACCGTCGGAGCGTGTTATCTGCTCTGGCGCATGGTCGACACGCCCGAGTCCGTCGGCCTCCCCCCGATTGAAGAGCACGCCGCCGGGGCTGCGACCGCTGAACCCGAGCTCACCCTGCACGAGATCGTCGTCGGCCACATCCTGACCAATCGCATGCTCTGGCTCGTCGCGGTGGCCAACTTCTTCGTCTACATCGCGCGCTACAGCATGCTCGATTGGGGCCCGACCTACCTCAAGGAAGTCAAGGGCGCCACCCTCATCGGCGGCGGCGTCAGCACGCTCGTGATCGAATTCGCCGGAGCGCTCGGCATGCTCACGATGGGCTGGCTCTCCGACCGCTGGGGCGGACGACGCGGGCGCGTCAGCGTGATCTGCCTCCTGCCGCTCATCGCGGCCTTTGCGGCACTGCGCTTCACGCCACCCGGTCTGCTCTGGCTCGATCTGGCGCTGCTCGGCTGCGTGGGCTTCCTCGTCTATGTGCCGGTGATGATGCTCGGAGTAATGTCGCTCGACCTCACCTCGAAAAAGGCCGTCGGGACGGCCGCGGGTTTCGTCGGGCTCTTCGGTTACCTTGGCCGCGTGGTGCAGGGCAAGGGCCTCGGTTGGCTCGCGCAGCACCACGGCTGGGACGCCGCCCTGGAAGCCATCGTCGTGTGCGCGGCGCTTGCGGCGGCGTTGCTGGTATTCACCTGGAATGTGCGACCGACTTCCGGCCGCTGAACGGCCAGCATTTCATCCGACCCGGCACAAAATCCGTGCTCCCTCGCCTCGTCCTAACCCGCTAACCCACCCCCTCATGCGCTGTGCCCCCGCCCTATCCCTGCTGCTCGCGCTTCCGGTCATGGTTCAAGCTGCCGC
>JAQSDJ010000068.1 GCA_029945855.1 Lacunisphaera sp. | reverse complement strand
TCTGTTGGAGCAGCGCGCCCGGGGCGTGCTTTAGGGTTTCGTTCCCATGGCCACGACCAAGAAAAAGACCTTTGACGCAGTGGCGGAGTCCCGCCGGTGGCGCATCGCGACCGGTAAGCGCTTGGCGGGGATAACTCCCGAGGAACGCCGGGAGCATTTGCGCCGCACCACGGAGGCATTTTTTGCCCAGAAACCGGCCCGTCGGGCACCGGCGCTGGCGCACCGCTAACGGTCCGGCACATCACGTAGTTTAACCAAGCCGCCCACCTACCTCAGGGGGCGGCTTTTTGTTGCCCAGATTTCCGGAATCGCCGTGACCGGAAATTACGTTTCGCGGACTACGACTTCACCAGAGCTGCCCGTCCACATGAACGGGCGCATTCACCCGACAAAAGCCGCACGCCGTTCATCGCGATTGTCTAGTTCGCGGCCGATCGAAACACACGGGGACGGGATTCGCTCAGATCGGTCGCGGTGCCCGATTTCCCTCTGGCGCCACCGGCGCCGTCCCCGCCGATTCTACCCGGGCGCAAACCGACGAGAAACCGACAATGTAGGTTTACACACAACCAGAGAAATATTTTCTCGGGTTTGTTTTCTCGGGTTTGTGTATTTTTTCTGGCTATGCATCGTTCTCTGGTTGCGTATCATTATCTGGTTGCGTTGCTTGTGACTTTTTTAAAATCGACAGCGACGACGCTTTCTGCTGCCTTGGAGGCATGAAGATCATGCTCCAAGCCTTTGGGCACCAAAGGGTCGGCCACGGTGGAAGTCCCACCTCGCCGGAGATCCGGGTGGAAGGCGATAGCATGGCAACCCAACAGCACGCATCCCTATGACCGAGAACAATAAGCCCATTCTTGAGCTACTGCGCAAGGCGTTCACGACCGATGGGGCCAGCGGGCGGCGGCTCAACGCCGTTGACCGGTCGGTCGGTGTAACACCACCGCGGCCTGCACTCGTGACTTTCACCCGGACACCGCCAAAGCGGGAGGCCTGTTCTCGCCGTTGACGGCAAGGGCGTAACCGATGGCCGGACAGGCTACACCAACCGATGCAAATGAAACTCCAACCACCTCAGGGTTACAGCTCTTGGCTCGCCTATGCCGTGGCGGACATCGACACCCGGCAACTGTTGATCGAGCACCAATTGGGACACCAGCCGGGGTGGCCACCCACGGTTGATTCGGCGATGATCAGAGACGCGGCAGAAACCGAGTTGCGGGGGTGCTTCGCTGCGGCCGCCGTCTTCGCCACGACACCTCCGGTCACGGGCCTTCCGCCAGAACATGCCCGCGAACTCCTGCGGCATCTGATGGGCTCCATCTCCGAAGCGCAGTGGGCCGCCGGATGGCTGACCAATCTGGAATTCACCCTCTGGCAAGCACTCAAAGATCCCACGTCAACCCATCTGCTCCCCTACGAACGGGCGGCGCTGGACTACCTTTCACAGACCGCCGGTGGGTGGTGGATTTGGTTCGACGACGATGCAAAGCCTGAATTGTCCGGGAACCGGTTTCTGCCGTGGGCGGAGTGGTTCAAGCTGCTGGCGCCGCATGATGCGGTAGATCCAACCATCCATAGTGATGGCAGCGCGTAAACTCCTGGCCTGTTTATCACAGCAATGCGAATTGTCTGCATAGCCGACACCCACGGGCGTCATCATGGCCTCGAGATTCCGGATGGGGACATCCTGATTCACGCAGGTGACATCAGCGGGCAGGGATCTCCCGATGAAATCACCGATTTTCTGCGCTGGTTTTCAGCCCTGCCACACGAACACAAGGTCTTCGTCAGCGGAAATCACGACTGGCTCTTCGAACGTGAACCGGAATATGCGGCAACCCTCATCCCGGCGGGGGTGACCTACCTTCAGGATAGCGGATGCGATATTGCAGGTCTGAAGATCTGGGGCTCACCCGTGACGCCCGCTTTCTACGATTGGGCGTTCAACCGGGGCCGCGGAGAAGAAATCCGAAAGCACTGGCAACTCATTCCCCCGGGGACCGACATTGTTGTCAGCCACGGGCCGGCGTCGGGAATCATGGATCGGAGCCTCCAGGGAAAGCCACAGGGCTGCGCCGATCTGCTCCAGCGGCTCGGCGAGGTCCAACCGCGCCTTCACGTGTGCGGGCACATTCACTCGGGCTACGGCAAGGCCAGCCTGAACGGAACCATCATGGTGAATGCATCGATCTGCAATGAAGCATACTATCCCAGTAACGCACCGCTGGTGGTGGAGCTATAATCACAAACCAGAGTTCAGCATGGACTACATCACAAGACGCGCTGCGGCAGAAGCAGGCCATTGGGGGTGTTTAATGCGGGCATCCAATCCGCGCTTCCCCCGGCTAGCCGCACTCGGTGTCCGCATCGAGCCGGGCGCCACTGTTATACAAGCTGAGATCGCGCAGGCGCTCCGGGATCTGAAAATAAGCATACCGATTCCCCCGGGGGTATATATCCCGGCGGAGCCACTTGAAGCGGCGCTTGCTCATTTCGATCCGGAGACGCTCAAGCGAGACATCAATGCTTTCCTGAGAGGGTTGGCATGACTCCAGAACTATCACGCGAAGATTTCGAGCGGCTCGATGCTCAGCTCAGCCAACCGCCCGGACCGGAGCTGATTAGTTTCATGCGGGCGGACTGGCAACGCGCCCACGAACTCAAGGTATCGATCCGGAAGCTAGAGTCAGAACTGAAATACGCAGAGCATATGGACTACCAAGCCGACGCAGCCCGCATCAGCGGGTTCATCGCGGAAGACCGGGCCGCGCTGGAAAAGCTCAGGGTTACAGCTCCTGGGCCGGACAAATAGAGCATCGATGCCAAGGATCCCATGGTGCAGTTGGCAAATTCTGCGCCGCCATGATTCGAACCCACAGGAGACTTACCTCAATATCATCCATGAGGGTTCTGTCGACGAATGGGTCTATCTTTGGAAAGCCTGCAACGACGATCCGGAAACACGGCAGGCGGTGATCGATCTGTTGCCAGTCGGCGACCCACTCCTGAGTGAGTGCGTTCACATGTGGGCCGACATGCTCCGGGTTCCTCGGCCAGAACTCGGGCAATCCATCCCGTGACCCGGTCATCCTGATTATATGAACGAAGAAACTGCCCGAAAACTTCTCGGTGATGCCATACAACCCGACGGCTCATTGAAGGAAACCGAGCCGAGCTGGATCGATTGGCCCAAGCACGGCACGGTGCAGATAGATGGATTCTTGACGGCCGAATACCTCGAGGCGGTTGCCTGGTGGATGCGAAACGGCGCCGACCCGCTCGTCTACCTCAAGAAAGGGACGATACGAGGAAGGAGCCGCGGGACACCACTTCCACCATGAAGAATAAAAAGCCCATCGAACCGCGTCATCGACGCGTTCTCGCTCCGATAATCCGAAAGATGGTTGAGGAAAACCGTGCCGAGGACGCACGGATGAAAGCCCTCATACTGGCTATTCCGCCAGAGGAGAGGGCCGCGTTTACGAGGAGTTGGCTTCAGAACATCGAAGCGCGGGAAGAGGCCGAATTTCTGAAAGAGGTGCTCGGTCTGAAGGCCGAGTAGGCCCCCGGGTGATCCGCCGGCCGGCTCCAAGGATAAATTTCCATTCTCCATGCTAAAACCTGAAAAAGTTAGCCACGCCCTGCCTCCCTCACTCAGGAAACTAGTATCCCGTAACGTCTATAATTTCGGATAAAGTCTGAGGAGTTTGATACGA
>JAQSDJ010000067.1:32476-49500 GCA_029945855.1 Lacunisphaera sp. | reverse complement strand
TGCACCGGGCTGGTGGTGTAGCAGATGACGCCCTCGGCGTGCCGGCCGGCGGCCTCCACGGCACGCACCGGGGTCCGCAGGTTGCGCGCATCGTTCAGCGCGTCAAAGACGCGGAACACGTCGAGCCCGTGCGCGGCGGTGCAGCGGACGAAGGCCTCGACGACGTCGTCGGGAAAGCTGGTGTATTGGACGAGGTTCTGGCCGCGGAGCAGCATCATCTGCGGCGTGCGCGGTGCGGCGGCCTTCAGGCGGTCGAGCCGGGTGAAGGGGTTCTCGTTGAGATAACGCAGGCACGAGTCGATCGTGGCGCCACCCCAGGTTTCAAGGACACCGAAGCCCATGCCATCGAGCATCGGCGCCACCGGCAGCATCTGGGCCGTGGTCATGCGGGTGGCGGCCATGGACTGGTGACCATCGCGCAGGACCGTGTTGTGGAGAATGATAGGTTTCATGGGAGCGGTAGGGTTCTGACACTCCCGCCTGCCTTCTGTCCCGCCGGGCGCACCCGGTGGCGTCCGGCGAAAAGCCGCCGGACCACCCTTGCGGGCGCAATAAATGATAGAAGCAGGCTAGCGCGTGCCATGACTCAGGATAAGCGGCCCTGCTCGCCTTGGCTCCGTGCTTCTTGCGCACCACTGCGCACCGTTTGTGATGACTGCCGCCGGTCAATTCCTGCTTCCCTTCCCGGAGCGGGTGTATTCCGTAAACGTAACTCCCCCATGAAACTATTGGTCACGAACGATGACGGCATCAAATCGGTCTTCTTTCACGAACTGGTCTTCGCCCTGAAGGCCGCCGGCCACGAGCTCTACGTGGTCGCCCCCCTGCTGGAGCAAAGCTGGACGGGGGCCTCCAAGACCCGCCACCGGCTGGTCCGGTCGGCCTCCGCCGATCACGGCTTCGGCTGCCCGACCTGGACGGTCGATGGCACGCCATCGGACTGCGTCAACATCGCCATCGCGCACCTGCTGCCGACGAAAGTAGACGGGGTGGTGAGCGGCATTAACGTGGGTTTCAACTGCACGCTCGGGTTCATCCTCGCCAGCGGCACCGTTTCCGCCGCGCTCGAAGGCGTGCTGCACGGCGTCCCCGCCATCGCCTTCTCCCAGGATGTCTCGGTCAAGGTCTACAACGAACTGAAGGACCACGGCGGCCAGCCCGGCGCCGAGCTCCTCGCCTCGCTGAAGCATTCCGCCACGCACGCCGCTCGCCTGACCGGTGCGCTGCTGCCCCGGACACCACCGCACAGCTTCACCGTCCACAACGTCAACTTCCCCTTCCCCTGCCGGCCGGAGACGACCGTGCAGCGCACCGAGCCCGCCCATTTCTGCGTGCCCGGCCTGTTCACGCCCCCGGACGCCGACGGCGGCCACAAGCTGATCTGGACCCAGGGCCAGGATGTGTCGCCGCCCGACCTGCTGACCGACCTCAAGTGCATCGCGTCCGGCTGCATCAGCCATTCCATCCTCGATTACCGTCGGCTCGGGCATGCCTGAGCCCCTGCGCATGAAGCTGCTGCCGCTGCCCGGGACCGGCCTGGTCGTCTCGCCCCTGTGCCTCGGCGGCGTCCCCTTCGGCCACACCATCACCGGGCTGGAGACCTTCGCGCTGCTCGATCGTTTCGTGGCGCTCGGGGGCAATTTCATCGACACGGCCCGCATCTACTCCGACTGGGTGCCCGGCGAGCAACGCCGCAGCGAGCGCATCCTCGGCGACTGGCTGCAGGCCCGCGGCCACCGGGCGCAACTCGTCATTGCCACCAAGGGCGCGCATCCGTTCATCGATTCGCTGCAAACCCCGCGCAGCTCCGCCGCCGAGCTCCGCGACGATCTCGAAAGCAGCCTGCGCACGCTGCGCACCGACATCATCGACTTTTACTGGCTCCACCGCGACGACCCGACGCGGCCGGTCGGGCATTTCATCGACCTGCTGAACATTTTCGTGCGCGAAGGAAAGATCCGGGCCTTCGGCGCCTCGAACTGGAGCGCCGCGCGTCTTCGTGCCGCGCACGACTACGCGAAGCAATCCGGCCAGCAGGGCTTCACCGCCAGCCAGCCATTGTGGAACCTCGGCAGCGCGCAGGCGCGCCCGCTCGCGGATCCGGGTCTCGTCAAGTTCGATGCCGCCGCCTGGCGTTTCCATCGCGAGACCGGCCTCGCCGTCGTGCCCTACACCTCGCAGGCCAAGGGCTTCTTCACCAAGCTCGCCCTGCCCCCGGACCGGCAGCCGGCCGGCCTCGCGCAGGACGAGTATCACACGCCCCCCAATCTCGCGGCCGGCCGGGTCGTGACCGGACTCGCCGCCACCCGCGGCGTCGCACCCGGCGCCATCGTGCTGGCCTACCTCTGGTCGCGACCCTTCCCCGTCGTGCCGATTGTCGGCTGCCGCACGATCGCGCAACTCGACGACTGCGCCGCCGCCCTGGCCGTGCGATTGACGGCGGCGGAGCTGGCGCCACTCGAGACCGCCGCGCAATCCGGCCTGCCGGCTGAAACCTAAAATATCCTGATGAAACTCGTGATGTTTGACATGGATGGCACGCTGACCGACGGGTTCGCCATCGCGGAAAACTGCTACGTGCTCGCCATCGAGCAGGCGCTCAACCTGCCGGGCGTGAAGACCGAGTGGGCGACCTACACGCACACCACCGCCTCCTTCTGCCTGGAGGAAATCGTGCGCCGCGCCCGCGGCACGCCGCCCACCGCCGCCGAGTCCCGCGCCGTGCAGGCGCGCATGGTCTCGCTCATGGCGGACATCACCAAGCGCACCGGCCGGTGCACGCGCGAGATTCCCGGGGCGGCCGCCTGCCTGCGCGAACTCCAGCGGCGCGGCTACGCCATTGCCATCGCCTCGGGCGACTGGGAGGCGACCGCGCACCACAAATTCAAGTCCGCCGGCATTCCCTTCAACGGCCTGCCCGCGGCGTTCTGCGACTTGGCCCACCCGCGCACCGACATCATGCGCGCGGCCCTGGCGCGAGCCGCGGCGCACCACGGCCGCGAGCGTTTCGACCGCATCACCTATGTCGGCGACGCCGCGTGGGACGTGCGCGCCTGCCGCGAGCTGGGCTGGCCGCTGGTCGGTGTCGTGGCCGGCGAATTCTCCGCGCAGCTGCCCGCGCTCGGCGTGACCCACACCGTCCCGCACTACCTCGATTTCGACGCCTTCCTCGCCGCCCTCGAGTCGGCGAAGATCCCGCGCACCGTCCCGGCTTGATTCCCCGAATCTTCTGGCTCCTGTAGGCGGGTCGCTTACTCCTCTGCCGATGATCGAAGTCGAAAACCTCACGCGCGTCTTCCGCACCTACAAGAAGCAGCCGGGCTTCTGGGGTGGCGTGAAGGGACTCTTCAAGCGCGACTTCGAGGAAACCCGCGCGGCGGACAACATCAGCTTCAGCATCAGGGAAGGCGAACTCGTCGGCTTCCTCGGGCCCAACGGCGCGGGCAAGACCACCACGCTCAAGATGCTTTCAGGCCTGATCTACCCGACCAGCGGCTCGGCGCGCGTGGCGGGCTTCGATCCGACCAAGCGCGAGAACGACTACCGGCGCCTCTTCGCCCTGGTGCTCGGCCAGAAGAACCAGCTGTGGTGGGACCTGCCCGCCATCGAGTCGTTCTACCTGCTCCGCGCCATCTACGGCCTGGAGCAGGCGGCCTACCAGCAGACCCTCGACGAGCTCGTCACCCTGCTCGGCGTCGGGCCCAAGCTCAACGTCATGGTCCGCGAGCTCTCCCTCGGCGAACGCATGAAGATGGAGCTGATCGCCGCCCTGCTGCACCGCCCGCGCGTGCTGTTCCTCGACGAGCCGACCATCGGCCTCGATGTCGTGTCGCAGAAAAACGTCCGCGAGTTCCTGCGCGATTACAACCGCCGCTACAAGACGACCATTCTGCTCACCAGCCACTACATGGCGGACATCACGTCGCTCTGCGAGCGCGTCATCGTCATCGACCACGGCAAGAAGATCTACGACGGCGGCCTCGACCGCATCTCCGGCGCCGGCGCCCGCCAGCGCATCATCAAGTTCCGGCCGCGTGACGGCTCCTTCCCCGCCGACTGGCAGCCGCTCCACGGCGAGAGCAAGGTCTGCGAGGACGGCGAGATCCTCCTCCATGTCCCCAGCGAGCAGGTGACCGCCGTCTGCTCGCAGATCCTCGCCCACGGCGCCGTGGACGACATCACCATCCAGGACGTGCCCCTCGAGGACGTCATCGCCGAGCTGTTCTCCCGCGGGATGGCGACCGGTGCCGGAAAATAGTCGGGTCGCCCGGCGGTCCGGCTTCGCCGTGAAACCAGCCGGCGCCCCACTGTCTGCGGGCCGCAGGTTCTCGGGAAGATTGCCCCCGCACCGCTGGTCCCGGACCCGCGGGTAAAACCGGAAAAGGCACCTTCCATTAGGTGTTTTTCAGCAAATCCGAATCCGGCTGCATATGCTACTGCTGGGGCCGTGACAGAATCCTCCCACGCGATGATTCCGGCCAGCCTCGGCGAGAATACCGTTGAGCAGCTGTATGCCGAGCATGGGCCGGACCGGCCCTGGGTCTATTGGCTGATGCTGGCCGGGGTGACCGGGGCGCTGGTCAGCCTGCCGCTCATCACGGTGGATGTTTCCGTGCGGGCCGCCGGCCTGGTCCGGCCCACGACAGAGCGCGTCGAGCTGCGACCAGCGATTTCCGGCCATGTCGCCGAGGTGCTGGTGCGGGACAACGACCGGGTGCAGGCCGGCCAGCCGCTGCTGGTGCTCCGCTCACACGATCTCGAGGAGCGCATGGCGCGCAACCAGGTCCTGGAGGCCGGACATGCCGACCTGATCGCGGATTTGCAGAATTTAACCACCGGACCGGTCGTGGCCGCGGCCCGGCCGTCAGTTGACGGCCGGGCGAACGGCGGAACGCCCGGAACGTTACCCAGCCCTTCACTGCGCCCGGACGGCCCGGTGGTTAATCTTTCGTTTCGGACCGCCGCGCTCCGGCAGGAATACGCCCAGATTCTTGCACAGCTTGTTTCCTACGAACTGGCGGAGGCCAAGGCGGGCAACGAACTCGCCCGCTACACCACTCTGGCCACCAAGGGCATTGCCACCCGGCAGGAACTCGACAACGCCCAATACGAGGTCGAGCGGCTGCAGGCGGAATCCCGGTTGCTCGTCGCGCAAACCCTGGCCCGCTGGCAGGCGCGCCTGCGGGACGAACAGACGGCGCAGGCCGGCCTGGTGTCGGAAGCGCAGCGGCTGCAGGAGGAACAGACACACTACACGCTGCGCTCCCCCGCCGCGGGCGTGCTCGTGGGTTTCAGCGGCTGGAGCGCCGGCGGATTCGTGGCCGCCGGGCAAACGCTCGGCGCCGTCTCGCCGGAGGATGATCTGCAGGTGGAGGCCCACGTCTCGCCGCACGACATCGGGCTGGTGCGGGTGGGCCAGGCCGCCCGCTTGCAGATCGACGCCTACCCCTACACCCAATGGGGCACGCTCGACGGCACGGTCATCTCCATCAGCGGCGACTTGGTGGGCGGCACAGGAAACAATGCGGCGAACAGCAGCGGTTCCGCTCCGGCCGGCTTCAAGGTGCTGGTCCGTCCCGCCGCCACCTTCCTCACCCTGCCCAACGGCGTGCGGGGAGAACTCAAGAAAGGCCTGACCCTCTCCGCCCGGTTTCTCGTCGCCCGCCGCAGCGTCCTCCAACTCGTCTACGATGACGTCAGCGCCTGGCTGGACCCCCAGAATCAGACCTGAGCCCCGATCGCCCCCTTTCCGGCATGGTGCCGAAAAACCAACCCTGAATAACAACATGAAAGAACTGAACATACTCGAACTCACTGTGATCGATGGTGGATATATCGGCCCGGATGGTGAACCGGACCGCGACTATTCGGCGGATTTTCTCGCGGCCATGGACGCGGCTGGCAAGCAGGCCACCGCCGACTTGTGGGCGGAATGGACCCGCCTCTACGGACAAAACCAACAGTAGGCGACCTGTCGCCCTCCGGCACATGACGGAGGGCGAGCTCTCCCCCTTCACTTTGTCGACACTCCGGAAACCGATGTTCATCGCATCCGCCAGCCAGCTGAGCCGATTTCTTCGCTGCACAGCCGCATTACTCACGCGGTTTGGTCTGGCCTTGTCGCTGCTTGGCGGAAGCGCCTGGGCCGCGTCTCCGTCGGATAGCAGCCCTGCCCCCGACCATGCGACCCTGCAACTCGAACCGTTTATCGTCAGTGGATTCCGCTCGGATTTGTCGTGGCGATATGCCCGGGCCGGCGATTACGAGGTCCTGACCCTCTGTTCGACTGCGCTTACGGCCGATGTGCTGGAAGCGTTGCAGCGCGGTCACGCGATGATTCCGCCAGCATTCCAGGTGAAGCGCACGGAACCGATGACTGTGATTCTGTTTGATGAGAGCGCGGCGCAAGACCCGACCCGGCCCAAAGCGGTCAGGAGAGTTGCCTCGGGGGATTCACGCTACGGCCCCAATCACTTCAACATCTCGCGCTTGGTTGAGCATGAAATCACCAGCGATCGGGAGCATCTGTTTTATGCGGCGTGTATTCCCGCCGGATCAGACTGGTCCACGGTCAGCTTTGGCCATGCCTTCCAATCATTCGACGAGTTGGCTCCGTCACCCGCGCGCTGGTTGCAGGAGGGACTTTGGGGGGAACAAGGTCTCTATGCAGAAGGAGCCATGCACCGACAGGGTGATGCCGTCAAGTTGCCCAGCATGCTCTGGCTAACGGAGGCGGAGACGGCCAAAATCGGGCGACAGGCAAATTACTCGTCTACCTTCATCCCGCTCGCGGAATTCTTCATTGGTGTTGTGCCCGATCCGGCAACCTCTCCGGACGCCTACCAACGTTGGCAAGCGCAAGCCGCGCTCTTTGTGCGCTGGGCGTTGGTGGCCGATAAGAAGGTCCCGTTCGGCGCGGATGCCTTCTGGCGTTTTGCTTACGAGGCCGGTCGGTCGCGCGCCTCAGAAGCCCTGTTCCGGGAGTGCTTTCAACGAACCTACGACGAAGCATTGCGCGAACTGCAGGCCTACCTCCGCGTGGCGGCAACAAGGCCCGTCGACATCGGCCTACCCGGCCTGCACCAATCGTCCGAGCTGCGCCGGTTGAAGCTGCGCCCGGCCACCGAGGCCGAGGTCGCGCGCCTGAAGGGAAACTATGAGCGTATGGAGGCGAACCGCCTTAAGGCGGACCATCCCAAGCTCGCCCAACAATACGAGGGAGAGGCCCGGCGCACACTGAAGCGCGGCCTGAAGGCGACGGACCATGACCCGCAGTTGCGCGGCATTCTGGGCCTGCTGGAATTCGACGCCGGGAATCTGGCCGAGGCCCGACCGCACTTGGAAGCCGCCGCGGCGGCCAACCTGGCCGGCACGCACGCTTTGCTTGCCCTGGCCCGCCTGCGGCTCGATGAGGAGCGTGCCAGGCTTCCCGCCGACGCCAAACTGTCCGCCGCTGCGCTGGAGCAGGTTCTAACTCCGCTCTTCGCCGCCCGCGAACGCCGCCCGTCCGTGGTCGATGTATACCTGCTGATCGCCGAGGCCTGGGGCCTGAGTGCCACGCCGCCCACCCGCGGCAACCTGTCCGTTCTGATCGAGGGCACCGAATTCTTTCCGCATGACCCTACCCTTCTCCTGCGCGCCGCGAAACTTCACGCCAGGAACGGATTTACCACGGAGACCGTGGTGCTGGCAGAGCTTGGGATGAAAACCTCCGGTGATCCTGCGGCGAAGGCACGGTTCGCCGAAATCATTAACGCGGGTTCCCCCAGTCCTTAAACAAACAATTTCTTCGGCAATTCCGCCGGGAAAAACCAGGAGTCGAAATGAACACAAATAGGATAAGTCAGTATCAGGGGATGGCCGAGCTCTCGGCCGAGGAAATGAGCAATATCCAGGGCGGCCTGAGCGTCGTCGCCGTGATCGCCATCATTGTCGGCATCGGCGTGGCGGCATCTGCGATCGGTAACGCCTTGGCAACAGCCATCTCGAGCTTCGCCGAATCCGTGCAGGATGTTCTCGAGGCTTGGAACAAGGCGATGGGTGGCGGTGAGCAAAATCAGCAATAACCGCTAGATCGGCCTCCTCCCGGTATGATGGAGGAGGCCCCCTCTATTTTATGAAAACATCCGCAATAATATTGTCGTGCGCCCTCTGGACTACGGCCCTATTGGCGCAATCAACCGTCTCGCTTGACCGCGCGATCGAACTTGTCGGACAGGGAGAGCTCAGCGCCGCCAAGCTCATGCTGAAATCATTGGCCAATGACACGGTTCATCGCGGCGCGGCGCATTTCTGGCTGGGGAAAATTGCAATGCGGCAGAAACATTATGACGCCGCCATTACTTCCTTTGAACAGGCTGTCGCATACAGCCCAGAGAAGGATGACCATCTCATGGAGCTGTTCGCCGCCTATGCCGCAGCGGCGAAGCAAGCGAAACCCACCCAGGCCAAGGCACTTTTCGATAAGCTCACGAGAACGCTTCAGGCCGCAGTCATCCGAATGCCCGACAGCCCAAAACCGCGCTTAATCCTGGCCACCTTCTATGCCCAGACGCCCAAGGAACTGGGAGGCGATATTGATTCCGCCGTTCGGGAGGCTCGCATCCTGATCCAGATGGACCCTTACCGCGGGCGGATATTCCTGGGAAAAATGTTTGCCGATCACAAACGACTCGATGAAGCGAAAACTGAATACGCCGAGGCCCTTTTGCTGCGACCTGACGATGTAACCGCCCGCCTGCGCCTTGGCCCCATTCTGCAGGACGAGAAAATTTTCGCTGAAGCGCATTCCCTCTATAATCAAGTTCTGCAGTTGGAGCCCGGCAATCTGATCGCGCTCTATCAGCTCGGCCGGTTGGCCGCCCTCAGCGGCCAGTTCTCCGATGAAGGGCTGGCTTCGCTGGAACGCTTTCTGGCGGATGACTCCAAGGATAAGCCATGCCCGGCGGCCGCGGCCTACTGGCGCATGGGCAATATTATGGAGAACAAACAGGATTTGCGCCTGGCCCGACAATTCTACGACAAAGCCCTGGCGGCTGACCCGAAATACTCCGAGGCGGAAACCAGCCTTCGGCGACTCAAGGAGAAGTCCGCCAAGACTCCATGAGGGTCTTCAAACAGCGCGACATCACCGACTGCGGCGCGGCATGCCTCGGGTTTGTGGCGGCGCACTACCGGAAGGTTTTCCCGGTCGCGCGGCTGCGGCAGCTGGCGGGCACCAGCCAGCAGGGTTCCACCGCGCTGGGCATGGTGGAAGCCGCGCGGCAACTCGGCTTCACGGCCAAGGGCGTCAAGGGCGGGGCCGACGCCCTGCCAACCGTGCCGCTGCCGGCCATCGCCCACTGCCTGATCGACCGGCGCCTGCTGCACTATGTGGTATTGATCGAGTGGACCCCGAAGTATGCCCGGGTGATGGACCCGGCGCTCGGGCGCGTGGACCAGTGGTCGCACGAGAAATTCAAGTCCGTCTGGACCGGTGTCCTGATTTTGCTGGCCCCCGGCGACAGTTTCCAACCGGGCGACCACACGGTCCCGCCCTGGCAGCGGCTGTGGAATCTGCTGCAGCCCCACAAAGCCGTGCTCGCGCAGGCCTTCGTCGGCGCGGTGGTCACCACCGTGCTGGGCCTGGCGATGGCCGTCTATGTCCAGAAGATCGTCGACCGCGTGATCCCCGACGGCAACCGGCAGCTCCTGAACCTGCTGGGCGTGTCGATGCTGGCCATCCTCGGCTGCAAGCTCGTGCTCGGCTGGTTCCAGTCGCTGCTGTCGATCCGCACGGCCCAGCGGATCGATACCACGATCATGCTGGCCTACTACCGGCATCTGCTGCGGCTGCCGCAGGCGTTCTTCGACACCATGCGCGTCGGCGAGATCACCTCGCGCGTCGGCGATGCGGTGAAGATCCGCCATTTCCTCAACAGCTCGCTCCTCAGCCTGCTGCTGAATCCCCTCATCCTCCTGTTCTCGCTCGGGGCGATGTTCTTCTGGTCGTGGAAACTGGCGCTGCTCTCGCTTGCGCTGCTGCCGCTCAACGCGCTCATCTACTGGTTCGTCGACCGGGCGAACAAACGCTACCAGCGCCAGCTCATGGAGCGCGGCGCGGATTTCAGCGCCCAGCTCGTCGAATCCCTCAACGCCCAGCCCGTGATCCGCCGCTTCCAGCTGGAAGCGGACGCCGCCCTGCGCACGGAAACCCGGCTGGTCCGGCTGATGAAGACCATCTGGCGCTCCTCGCTCATGGGCCTGGGCAGCGGCACCGCCACCACCCTCGTCACCCAAGTCTACCTGATCGGCCTGCTCTGGCTCGGCGCCGGCCTCGTGCTCGAGGCCGGCCTGACCCCCGGCCAGCTCATGTCGTGTTACACGCTCGCCGGCTATCTGACCGGCCCGCTCGCCGCGCTGATCGGACTCAACACCTCCATTCAGGAAACGCTCATCGCCACCGACCGGCTCTTCGAGCTCATGGACCTGGAATTGGAAAAGGATCAGGGGCTGGTCGAGTTCACGCCCCGGCACGCCCGCGACATCCGGCTGGAAGGCGTGACCTTCAAGCACGCCGGCCGGATGGCCACCCTGCAGGATATCACCCTGACGTTGCCCGCCGGGAGAATCACCGCGCTGGTCGGCGAATCCGGCTGCGGTAAGAGCACTCTGCTGGCCCTGTTGCAGCGCCTCTATCTGCCGGCCACCGGCCGGATCCTCATCGGCGACGTGGATCTCCAGTATTTCCAGCTCGCCAGCCTTCGCCGGCATCTCGCCGTCATGCCGCAGCAGACCCACCTGCTCTCCGGCACCGTGCTGGAGAACCTCGCCCCAGGCGATTATCAGCCCGACATGGAACGCCTGCTGCAAGTCTGCCGCGAGGTCGGCGTGCTGGAGTTCATCGAGCAACTGCCACAGGGATTTTTCACCCACCTGAATGAAAACGGTGCCAACCTCTCCGGGGGACAACGCCAGCGACTGGCCCTGGCGCGCGCGCTCAACTTCGACGCCCCGGTGTTGTTGCTCGATGAGCCCAGTTCGGCCCTGGACGCAAAATCGG
This sequence comes from Lacunisphaera sp., assembly GCA_029945855.1. Classification (GTDB taxonomy): domain Bacteria; phylum Verrucomicrobiota; class Verrucomicrobiia; order Opitutales; family Opitutaceae; genus Lacunisphaera. The sequence goes on along the minus strand of JAQSDJ010000067.1, from coordinate 38,459 downwards.
AGGAAACCCTGCTGGCTCTGCTGCAGCGGTTGCGTGATGCCGGCCGCACCATCATCGTCGCGGCGCACACCCCGCGCTTGCTCGCCGTGGCCGACAAGGTGGTGACGATGTCCGGTGGACGGATCATCGCGGACGAAGTCCCGGTCCAAGCCTGGCCGGCGGAATCCGACGGAGAGCAATCCGGCAAGGCGCGCCCGCTCCAGCCGTTGCCCGCCGTGGCCTGAGCCGCACCGGCCCGCCCACACGGCGCCCAGGCCCGGGCGCACTGGTAATGATTGTGTAAAACTCGCCGGCCGGCCAACCGCGCGCCCGCGGCGACCCGGGACAACGCCGCCGCGGCCTCCGATCAGGCACACCTTCGGATTGCCAAACCGGCGCGGGCCCATCAGCCTCCGCCGCAATATTTCCCCCATGCTCGACGCGCCCTCCATTTCACCGGCCACTATGGCGGATCGACCCAAGGTGCTGGTGATTGATGATGAGCTCGGCCCGCGCGAGAGCATCAGCTACCTGCTGCAGGACGAGTTTGATGTGCTGGCGGTGGACCGCGTCGACCGTGGCCTCGCCCTCGTCAAGCACCAGTCTTTCGCGGTCGTCATCATGGATATCAGGATGCCGCAGAAGAACGGCATCCAGGGACTGGAAGAGCTGCGCAAACTCGATGCCGATGCCTCCGTCATCATGATGACCGGCTACGGGGCCCTCGCCTCCGCCCAGGCGGCCATCAGCCTCGGGGCCAACGAATATCTCAAGAAACCTTTCGACGTCGACGTGCTCCAGCAGGCGGTGCGTCGCCATGCCCGCGAGGCGGTGGAGCGCAAGAAACGCTCCGCCCTGCTCAAGCACCTCGAAGAGACCTACGAGAACGTGAAGCTCGAGCAGAAGAAGCAGCAGATGCAGGTCGGCTACGGCAAGGCCGCCGCCGAGATGGTGCACGACATCTGCAACCCGCTCGTCGTGACCACCGGCTACACCAACATGCTGCTGGAGGAGGCCCGTGCCCTGCCTGACACCACGCCCGCGCTGCAGCGCATCATCACCTTTGCCGAGCGCCTGGAACAATGCTCCTCGTTCTGCCTGCACCTCGCCGAGGCCTGGCGCCAGAGCACCCGCCATCTCTCCTCCAGCGGGAACTTCGACCTGCTGGCCGTCGTGGCCGAGACCCGCGCCGTGCTCTTTTTCGACCAGGCCCGCATCGAGGTCGAGGGCGACCGGGACGTCGTTATCACCGGGGTCCGCTTCGAGATCATCCGGGTCCTGCAGAACCTGATCAAGAACTCGCTCGAGGCCGGCGCGACCCGCGTGACGGTTTCCGTCCGCAAGATCGCCGGGAAGGCCGTGCTGGCCATCACCGACAACGGCGCGGGCCTGCCGGAAGCGGTCATGGCGATCATCCTGCACAAGCCGGTCGAGTCGACCAAGGCGCACGGCACCGGCCTGGGCCTCACCATCTGCCGGCACATCGCCGCGGCCCACCACGCGGAGATGAAGGTCGAGGCGCGCCCGGGCGGCGGCACGGTCTTCCTCCTCTCCTTCCCTCTCGCCTCCGCCTGAAGCCGTGGGCTCAGCCGGCCAGCCTGCCCAGTTCCCCGCGCAGCCACTGCTCCACCGCCGTGCGGTCCGGGCGGGCGAAGTGGCGCCGGTCGGCCACGTGGTCGCTGACCTCGCAAAACAGCGCGATCTCCGCCAGCAGCGCCCGCGCCAGCAACCGCTGGTCCGGCCCCGCGCCGAGGGCGGTCTGCTGCAGGCGCGTGTCGTCGAGCCAGTGCTCGGCCTGGCGCGCTTCCGGCCGCGGAGACCGCCCGGCCAGGCGCGCCTCCTCCACCAGCAGCGCAAAGAGCTGCTCCCGCAGCTCGACGTGCTGCCAGCGCCAGGCGGCCCGGACCTCGCCCCGCAGGATTTTCTTGGCCACCCAGACGGCATGGCGCCAGAACGCCGCGACATGCCGGTCAAAATCCCCGGCGGTGAATCCCGCCTGCGGCCAGTCGACCGTCAGCCCGGCATACCGCCGCTCCCACGCGGCCCCGCCGATGATCACGCGGTGACCGGGGCGCGCGATCAGGCGCAGGTTGTGGACGCCGGCGCGCAGGGCCGCCGGGAACCAGGCCGACCAGCCCGGATGCCGCATCGCCCGGCAGACCAGCTTGATCTGCCAGGCCGTGAGCAGGACAAAATCCACCTCCCGCCCCTCCGCGAACACGGCGCTCAGCTTGACCACGCCCCGCGCGGTGCGCTCGTAGTGCGCGTTCCAGCAGGGCGCGATCTGCCCCGGCCAGTCCCGGTTCAGGTAGCGGGCGGGCTCGCGCAGCACCACCTGGTAGTCCCAGTCCGACCACTCGTCCACCATCGCCCCCGGCTGCACCCGCGAACCGATTTGCACGAGGGCTTCGAGGCCGGGTTGTTGGCGGGCCCAGGCCACGACACGGTCTTCAAATTCCAGGACGGTCATCGGACGCTGTTGTGGGATCGCCGCCGTCGCGGCGCAAATCTCTTTTGCGATCCCGAGGCTTGCCGTCCTCCCTCCGGCCCGCCAGACACGAAAAGCTCGTGTTGGTTTTTGCGGAAGGCGTTGCTTCGGGCCCACGTCACGCTTCCTCGCAACCGCCGGCCGCGGCCCCTCCCCCCGCCTGCCGCGGCCCGACCATGCGCCGGCGCGTTAAGATCACGGGCATCGGCCCGGTCACCCCCGCGGGCATCGGCCGCGAGGCTTTTTTCCGCGGCATCAACGAGTCCATCAGCCGTGTGCGGGCCATCACGCGCTATGATCCCGCCGCCGGGGCCTTCATTGGCGCGGAGGTGGCCGATTTCGATCTGAAGAATTTCGCCCCGGAGGAAAACCCCCGCCGGCTCTCCCGGCACACCCAGTTCGCCCTGGTGGGCGCGATGCTCGCGCTCCGGGATGCCGGCTTGAATCCGGAGGAACTGCGGGAACTAGCCCCCGTCATCGTGACCGGCACCTCGACCATGGACATCGACAAGATGAGCCGCGGCGTCCAGGTCGTGACCAAGAAGGGGCCCCGTTTCTCCATGCCGAACACCATTTACGAGACCTCCATCGTCAACGTGCCCGGCCGCATTTCGAAATACCTCGGCGTCCCGGCTCGCATGTTTGCCCTGCAAAGCTCGTGTTGTTCCGGTTTGGACGCCATCGGCCAGGCCGCGGAGCTGGTCGCGTCCGGCCAGGCCGACATCGCCATCACGGGAGGTTGCGAGGCCCCGCTTTCCTTCCACCCGCTGCTGGAGTTCAATGCCGCTGAACTCAATCCCACCAGCGGCGATTTTCCCGAAAAATCCTGCCGCCCATTCGACCTCTGGCGTTCCACGGGCGTGCTGGGGGAAGGGGCAGCCCTGTTCATCTTGGAGCCCGAGCACAGCCCCCGGCGGCCCTACGCTTGGCTCACCGGCTATGGCTATGCCAACGACCCCAACGGCGCAGCGGCCTTCGGCATCGCCGATGCGATCCGATCCGCCCTGGCCAATGCCCAACGGCGGCCCGAGGAGGTTGAATATATCAGCGCATGGGGCCCGGGGCACCGGATCATTGACGCAAATGAAAGCCTCGCCTTCAGGAAAATCTATGGCGACCGGCTGGCGGAGATCCCGGTCTCGTCCATTAAGGGTGCGGTCGGGACCGCCCTCGGCGCCGCCGGGGCGATCCAGGTGGCCAGTGCCGTCCTGAGCTTGGCGCACGGCGTCCTCCCCCCCACCGTCAACTGGGAGACCCCCGACCCGCAATGCCCCCTCAACCTGTCGGCGCGGAGCCGGTTTATCCAGCCTCGCGTGGTGGTGGTTGATTCCCACGGATTGTCCGGCAGCAATACCGCGGTCGTGTTGGAGCGAGCATGATCCTGCTGATCATTTTTTCGGTCCTGCTGACCCTCGCGATCGGGATCAGCGCTCTTTGGGCCAATCCCAGCCGGTTCGTCAACCAGGTCTTTGCCGCCCTCTCGCTGACCACCACCCTGTGGCTGTATTTTGTGCTCATGGCGCTGCGCACCGGATCCCATTATCCGGCTGACCCCTTGGCCGATCCAGTGCCGTGGCTGCGGCTTGCGGGGGGGGCGGGTGCACTCTTTCCCTGGATCATCTGGCTGCTCAAGGATGCCATCCGGTTTCCCGAGGCCAATTTTCGCATGTTGGTGCAGCGCTCCTGGGTAGCCCTGTTGCTGGTGCTGATGCTCGCGGGGCTCGCCTTCACCGAGCATTTCATCCCCTCGAACTCCACACCGGACAATCCTTCGCGCGGCGTCGGTTATCTCTTCTATACCACCACCAGCCTGATCCTTTATCTCGTGCTCGTGGCGGTGGCCTTCCGCCAGATGCGGCGGGAAGTGGGCGTGCGCCGGATCGAGATGCAGTTCCTCGCCCTCAATTGCGGCCTCGCGTGCCTCTCCATCCTGACCATCACCGCCATTGGCAGTCTCCTGGATCTGCGGGTCCTCGCGCGGCTCAGTCCGCTTGCCATCCTCGTCTTCTACGCGCTGACCGCCTGGGCCGTCACCTTTCACCGCGTGTTCGATGCCCGCCAGGTCTTCCTGGCCCTCGGCCAACGCATTGGCGTGCTCCTGGTGCTCTGCTTCGGGATCCTCTGGACGGCCCGCGTTTTCGGCGCATTCCTGCCGGTCCCCGCCGATCTGCTGCTCAGCATCGCTCTGGTCGGCCCCTTGACCTTCCTGCTGGACCGCAAATCCAGCGACTGGCTCCGCCTCAGCCCCGAGCAGAACATCGCCGCCACCCGCCGCGCCATCATCGAGCTGGCCCGCCGGGAGCCCGACCCCGACAAGCTCATCGCCGAGTTTGAGACGTTGCTCCGCGCATGGTGCCAGGCCGGCTACGCCCGGCTGCTGTTCGACAGCGGCGAGGTCTATGCCGCCGGCAACATCGAGTTCGCCAAGGACCGGCCGGCCCACGCCTCGCTCTGCCGCGCCGGCTGGGGCACCCCCGAGAGCCTCCAGCGCCAGCGCGCCGAACCGGGCCTCGTCGACCTGCGCCAGTTCCTCACCGAATTCAACCTCGGCCTGCTCGTCACCGCGCCGCGCGGGAGCCCGGCCCCCTCGCTCCTGCTCAGCCTCGGCACCAAGACGAACCACCGCCCCTTCACCTATCCCGAGGTCGTGCAGGTCCAGGAAATCGCCGAGTTCATGGACAACATCCTGGCCCGCTCGCGCCTGACCATGCAGGCCCGCCAGTCCGACCAGCTCGCCACCATCGGCCTGCTGGGCGCCAGTCTCGCCCACGAGATCCGCAACCCGCTCGTCTCCATCAAGACCTTCGCCCACCTCCTGCCCACCCGCTTCGACGACGCGGAATTCCGCCGCCGCTTCAACCTCCTCATCCCCGCCGAGGTCGACCGCATCGACAGCCTCACCCAGCAGCTCCTCGACCTGTCCAACCCCCGCCGCCACCAGCTCGAGCGCATCTCCCTCCACGCGGTCGTGCGGGAGACGGTCGACCTCATGCTCACCCGCGCCACCGAGGCCCGCGTCTCCATCGCCAGCACCCTCGGCGCCACGGCCGACACCATCCTCGCCGACAGCAGCGCCATCCGCCAGGTCCTGCTCAACCTCCTCATCAACGCCTTCCAGGCCCTCGAGCAGCAGGAGGATGACCGCCGCGTCGAGCTCCGCTCCCGCAGCTCGCCCAACGGCTCCGTCATCCTCGAGGTCTCCGACAACGGCCCCGGCATCCCCCCCGACCAGCGCGCCCGCCTCTTCCACCCCTTCGCCTCCACCAAGACGAAGGGCATGGGACTCGGGCTTGCCGTCTGCGCAGATATCTTGCACGAACATCGCGCAACCATCATTGTCCCTGACGTCGGGAGACCCGGGGCCACCTTCCGCATCACTTTTCCATGCCCGCCACCCTCATCCTGACCACGCTCGACCCGGCGCTCGAGACGGCATGGAAAAACCAGCTGCTGCCGCGCGAACCCGCCGTCTTCGCCCGCCCCGCCGACCTGCAGCGCGAACTCCTCCGCCCCGGC
>JAQSDJ010000067.1:0-32466 GCA_029945855.1 Lacunisphaera sp. | reverse complement strand
TCCCGCGTCTGGATCACCGACATCAACGACCCGCGCACCCGCCTGGCCAGCGGCAACGGCACCCTCGTCATCCTCGTCGGCGAGCCGCACAGCCTGCCCTTCGAACAGGCCCGCCAGAACCGCACCGCCCGCCTCTACCTCGGCTTCGCCGAAAGCCGCACCCGTCTCGCCGAGGCCGTCAACCTCCTCGAGGAGATCGCCGACAAGAATTCCCAGCTGCAGTCCGCGCTCGAGCGCACCCGCCGCAGCGAACCGCCCTTCCCGCGCGAATCCGCCGCCGCCGCGCCGGCCGCCGAGCCCGTGGAGTCCTGGGACTTCCTCGAGAGCGCCCTCGCCCACCTGGGCGACCGCCCGCGCCTGCTCGATGAGTTCCGCCGCGCCGGCCGTTACATCCTGAAGTCGGGCAAGGTCCTGTTCTTCTTCCGCCAGCAGGATGCCTTCGTCTCCGACGACGAGGCGCACCGCTGCAGCGCCGGCCACCCGCTCTCCCTCTGGCTCGAGGAGCACCCCGCCATTCTCGACTCCGCCCAGTGGCCCGGCACCGAGGATCCCGCCCTCGACGCCCCCATCCGCCAGCAGCTGCAAGGCTGGGGCGCGCGCCTGCTCGTGCCGCTCCATGGGCAGGGCCAGCTCCTGGGCTGGATGGCGCTCGGGCCGCGGGCCGACGGCGCCCCCTTCCGCGAATCCGACAAATTCCGGGCCGTCCTCCAAGGCCGCCTGCTCGAGCGGTGCCTGGAACAGGCCGCCCAGCTGGCCGGGCTCAAGCGCACCGCGGACGACTCCGCCTTGCTCGCGAAATATCTGCCCGGCGCCCGCCTCGTGTCGCGGACCGAACTCGCTTCCGCCGACCTGCCGGTCGAGGTCCGCGCCATCATCGGCGAAGTCCTCCACACCGGCCGGACCATCACCCAACCCGCCCGCCCGCCTTGGCGCTACCGCATCTCGGCCGGCCCCGCCCCCGAGATCGACGGCGCCTGGGTGCTCTGGGAGGAGTCCGCCCCCGAGATCGAGCGCATCCGCGGCGAGCTCGAGCAACACCGCCGCGAGCTTTTCCGCAACCTCGGCCTCACCCTCAGCCACGAGCTGTCCAATCCGCTCGTCTCCCTCGTCACCTACTCCCAGCTCCTCTCCCGTGACAGCAATGCGCCCATGCCTGCCGGCGCCGTCACCCTGGCCCGGGAGGTCTCCCTCGCCACCGAGATCCAGAAGCTGCAGCTCCTGGCCGAGCATGCGACCCTTCTGGGCGAGATCGCCTCGCCGGTCGCCACCTCCGTGGACCTCAACACGCTCCTGACCGAGCTCGCCAGCGCCCGCGGCCTCACCACGCGCTTTTCCGAGGAACAGCTCGTGTTCTCCGTCGACCCGAACCTGCTGCGCTTCGCCTTCACCGCCATCCTCGATGCCGTCGCCGCCAACCGGCCCGACGAGGGCGTGAAAAACCTCATCCTGACCCTGCGCACCACCGGCACCGGCGCCCTGCGCACCGCCATCGTCACCCTCGAGGGCAAACGGCTCGAGCTCGACGGCACCCTGCCCCTGCCCGATCCGAATTCGACCCCCAACCAGGGCCGGCTCTCGGTCTTCCTCGCCCGCGAGATCCTCCGCCTGCACGGCGGCACGCTCTCCGCCGGTCCCGGCATCAAGAGCACCGACATCCAGATCGCCTTCGGCGCCCTGCGCTGAGGATCGGTCGGGCGAGTCCTCCGGACGAGCCGTTGCACTTGCGCGCCGGGCCTCTCCCCGCTTCACTCCCCGCCTCATGAACCTCCTCATCGCGCTCCTCTGTCTCGCCGTCGGCGCCGCGCTGGGCTGGTTCATCGCCCAATCCCGCTCCGCCGCGATCAACGAGCGCGCGCGCCTGCTGACAACCGACCTCGAAGCGGCGCGCCTGCGCCTGGCGGAAATCGAGAATCTAAAATCGAAAGCCGAAAATGATCTCTCCGCCGAACGGGCCTCGGCCGCGGAAAAAATCTCCGCCCTCACCGACGCGCACGAACGCCTGACCAACTCCTTCAAGGCCCTCTCCGCCGACGCCCTCCGCTCCAACAACCAGTCCTTCCTGGAACTCGCCCGCGAATCCTTCGGCAAGCTCCACCAGCAGTCCGCCGACGAACTTGGCAAGCGCCAGCAGGCCATCGACTCGATGGTCAAGCCCCTCAAGGAATCCCTCGAAAAGGTCGACGCCAAGATCGGGGAGATTGAAAAAGCCCGCGCCAGCGCCTACGGCCAGCTCTCCGAGCAGTTGAAGTCGCTCGGCACCGCCCAGGTTTCCCTGCAGGCCGAAGCCTCGAAGCTCACCACCGCCCTCCGCTCCACCACCACCGCCGGCACCTGGGGCGAACTCCAGCTCCGCCGCGTCGTCGAGATGTCGGGCATGAGTTCCTACTGCGACTTCGTCGAGCAGCAGTCGGCGGGCGGCTTCCGGCCCGACCTCATCGTCCGCCTGCCCGGCGGCCAGCAGATCGTCATCGACGCCAAGGCGCCGAACGACGCCTACCGCGAGGCCGCCAACTCCACCGACGAGACCGTCCGCGTCGCCAAGCTCGCCGAGCACGCCGCCAAGGTCCGCAGCCACATCGACGCCCTCGGGGCCAAGAACTACTGGGAGCAGTTCCAGCCCTCGCCCGAATTCGTCGTGCTCTTCCTGCCCGGCGACCAGTTCCTCTCCGGCGCGCTGCAGGGCGACCCGACGCTCATCGACCGCGCCATCGCGAAGAAGGTCCTGCTCGCCACGCCCGCCACGCTCATCGCCCTGCTGAAGGCCGCCGCCTACGGCTGGCGCCAGGAGGATGTCTCGAAGAACGCCCAGGTCATCGCCGACCTCGGCCGCGCGCTCTACGACCGCATCGCCAATTTCGCCGACAACCTCGACAAGGTCGGCCGCAGCCTCGAGACCGCCACCAAGGCCTACAACTCCGCCGTCGGCTCCTTCGAGCAGACCCTCCTCCCCGGCGCCCGCAAGTTCAACGAGCTCGGCGCCAAGGGCACGAAGGAACTCACCGACCCCGCCCTCGTCGAGACCACCCCCCGCGAGGTGGTGAAGCGGGTGTGAGCCGGAAGGCTTACGCAATCCCAGCTCCCCCTAATTTCAGGTCCACGGCGTGCTCGCGCGTATACCGCGCACCTGTAGGTTTGGGCGAACGAAGCAAATCTTCCATCATGAACATTCTCGGCCCCCTCCTGTTAGGAGCTATTGCGGTAACTCTCTTTGCCACGTGGATCTACGCCCTCATTTCGGCGATTAAAAACGAACGGCTCGACTCGACGATGCGCCTGACCTGGGTGATTGTGATCATCTTTGTGACAGGTATTGGCGCGCTGCTTTATCTCCTCATTGCTCCCAATCGCCCGCGACCGGAAGAGCAGGTGCTGGATGAATGGAATCGCCGGCAGGCGCGAATGCGTCACTGAGCGCTTTCCCCCGACTTTTTCCTTCAGCTTTCAGCTTTCAGCTCTCAGCTTTCCGGCATGAACATGCCGTCCCCCTCCCTCGAAGGCATCTGGCAGCCCGTCTACGCCGAGCATGAAGGCGAGGAGGCGCCGAAGATGATGCTCGATAAGATGGAGATCGAGCTGACCGGCGGCGAATACGCCGTGCGCTTCGGCGGCGTGACGGCCGACCAGGGCACCTATGTCATCGATGCCGGGGGCCTGACCCTGGCTGGCATGATCGGCCCCAACGCGGGCAAGTCGATCCCGTGCATTTTCAAGTTCACCGGCGATCTCCTCTCCATCTGCTACGGCCTCGGCGGCACCCGGCCCGCCAGGTTCGCCTCGACCGAGGGTTCGCAGATCTACTTCGCCAATTACCGGCGGATAGCCAAGGGCTGAAGGGGCGAATGACTGGAAGGCTGAACCCATTGGGTGAACCGAGCGGCACGAAGCACCGAAGTGCTATTGTGCTGTTTCCTCTATCAAACTGCTGACTTCTCTTCAGCCTTTCAGCTTTTCAGTCTTTCAGTCTTTCTACCCCCATGCATCTGTCCGCGCTCCATATCTACCCCGTCAAATCCTGCCGCGGCTTGAGCGTGTCCGCCGCCGAGTTGGACGACTACGGTTTTGTCGGTGACCGGCGCTTCATGGTCGTCACCGCGGAAGACGGGAAGTTCCTCACCCAGCGCACCCACCCGCGCATGGCCCTGATCGGGACCGCGCTGAACAAGGACGACCTGACCCTTTCCTCGCACGGTCATGGATCAGTGACTGTAGGTCGGGCTTTACGCCCGACAGTCGGGGATAAACCCCGACCTACCCGCCGCGTCATCGTCTGGAAAAGCACCATGACCGCGGACGACTGCGGCGACGAGCCTGCGGAATGGCTCTCCGATTTCCTCGACCTGCCGTTGCGCCTCGTGCGCATGGGCGGCGCTTACCAGCGCCCGATCGTCAAGCCCACGGCGCGACCGGGCGATGTCGTGAGCTTCGCCGATGCCTATCCCCTGCTCGTCATCAGCGAGGCTTCCCTCGACGATCTCAACGACCGCCTGGTGGCCAAGCACGAGGAGCCGCTGCCGATGAACCGCTTCCGCCCGAACCTCGTCGTCGCCGGCTGCCCGCCCTACGGCGAGGATGCGTGGTCCAAAATCCGGATCGGTGACGTCGTGCTGCGCAACGCCGGGCTGTGCGCCCGCTGCCCCGTCACCACCACCGACCAGGAAACCGCGGTGCGCGGCAAGGAGCCGCTGAAGACCTTCGCCACCTACCGCCGCGACGCGGCCGACCCGACCGACGTCAACTTCGGCGTCAACCTCATCCACGAGACCAAGCGCGGCACCTTGCGCGTCGGCGACGCGGTGGAACTGCTCTGAATTGACCGCGGATTTCACGGATGCCACAGATCAATCCAAAGGACTCTCACAAGAGATAACGGAGATAAGAGAGGGCCGGATTACTTCGTTCCCTCTGTTTCCTCCTGTTAAATCCGTATCCGTGTTCATCCGTGCAATCTGTGGTTAAACCGTGTTTTCTTCGGAGCATGTGAACATCCCCGACCCCGAAACCCTGCTGGCCGTCGGCGTCACGCTCGTCATGGCGGGCATCGTCCTCCGCGGTTTCGCCGCGCAGAGCCGCCGCGACCTCGCACGCCGCAAGCAGCACCGGCTCGACGCCCGGAAGTCCGGCGAGGCACTCCTGAACGAGCAGCTCGACCGGCCCCCGACCTGGTTCGAAAAGAATTTCGGCCTCCTCGCCAACGTCATCCTCCTCGCCGGCGTGGCGCTCACGGTCGCCGGCTACTGGCGCCGCTGAGGCCGCCTGTATCCGGATGTGGAACTGCAGGGCGAGATCGTTTGCCTCGCGCGTAGGCGCGGGGACAAACACCGGGCCGCGAGCACGCGGCAACGGCACTGATCCCGCCTGCACGGCGAGGTCGAGGTGCCTCCAAAATTGGAGCGCGGGCGACCTAGCCGCGAATCTTGGTCATCAACCCATTGTCCGCTCGCCAGCCGCGCGAACATCCCGCATAGGAATGACCGCCGCTCGCTCCAACCCCATCCCCCCATGGCCGAGAATCCGTTTACCCAAACCGAAACCGTGCGCATCGATCGTGCCCTCGTCGCCCGGTCCGAACCCGAGGTCATGAGCGGAGCCAACTGGTTCTGGTGGATCGCCGGACTGTCGGTCGTCAACAGCGTCATGATGCACTCGGGCTCCGACCGGAGCTTCGTCATCGGACTCGGCTTCACCCTCGTCGCCGATGTCGTTTTCCGGGAAATGAAGCTCATCGCCTTTGCCATCGACGCCGTGGCGCTCCTCGCCATCTGCGGCCTGGGCTTTTTCTCCCGCCAGGGCCACTTCTGGGCCTTCGTCACCGGCATCGTCCTCTATTCCCTCGACGCCCTGATCTACGTGGCGTTTCAGGACTGGATGTCGGTCGGCTTCCACGGCCTCGCGCTGTTCTACCTCTTCCGCGGCGCCAAAGCCCTCCGCGCCGCCCTCAAGGCCGCCGCGGACGCGCCGCCCGCCGTCGTCCCGCCGCCGGTGGCCGGTTAATCCTTGTTCTGGAGCCGCGGCGCCCTCGCCGCGTTCTGCCACCGGATCAGGCGAGATTGCCGAATTCCCGCCACGCGTCGTGGAAATGCTGCAGCATGGGCCACGGCGCGGTGTATGGGGTGGCGCAGCTGGCCGACAAAACGAAACGGTGCGCATGGGGCGTCATCCGCCGGACCAGGTCCTGGACATAAGTGAAGACCTGCGCGCGCGTGTGCAGGCGCTCGAATTCCGCGGCGCTGATCCCGCCCGTGATGATCAGGCGGTCGCCCGCCAGCGTCATGGCCTCGTCCAGCTCGACATCGCCCAGCGGCGGGAACGCCACGCCCTCGAGGCCGTCGACCCCGTAGCCGGCGATCTGCTTCAAAATGGCCCGCTGGCGGCCGCAGGCGTGGATGAAGAATTGCCCGCCACGTTCATGGCACCGGCGGCTGGCGCCCTCGTAGAATGACGCGGAGTAGGCCTCGACATAGCGCGGGGGATGGAACGCGCTGTCGAGATTGTCCATCGCCGTCATGACCGGCACTCCCGCCGCCAGCATCTGGTCCACGAGCTCGAGTTGCGCCGCCTCGTGCCGGTCCATCCAGGCCCGGCACTCCTCCGGATAATCCTCCAGCATCAACACCGCCTGGTCGGCTCCGGCCGCCAGGTGGAGCAGCTTGAGCGGACTGAAAAGCTCCCCCGCATTGACCAGGCCGCCGTCCCCGACCCGCGCCTGCCATACGCGCCACAAGGCGGCGTTGAAGCGCCAGCGCCGGGCGTTGACCAGTTCACCGAACGCCGCGCGGTCCGCTTCGGGATCGCCGATCACAAATTTCTCCTGGACGAGCGTCGACCCCGCAAAGACATAGCGCACCCGCTCGGTCAGGTCGCCGCGGCGCGTATGCCAGTGGCGCTCGGTGACGAGGTCGTGGCCGGAGGCAAAGGAATGCTCCTCGAACTCCACGCCGTCGTAGACCTCCGTGGCCAGTCCGCCAAACCAGCACCGCTGCGGGTCGCAATAGGCGTTGCGGCTGAAGACATCGAGGCCGAGCCGTTGCATCATCTCCAGCTGCGAGGCACAGCCCGCGAGCTCCGGTGGCAGGACCCCGTGGTTCCGATGGTGGGTGAACCACTGCCAGTAGTTCGGCCCATAGGGAATGCGCGACGGCCGCCGTCGCCCGAGAATCGCCTGCATCACCGCGAAGCCTGATCCAGGCGGGGGTGTCATCGGGGCGGGTTGAACCGGCGAATCGGAGGCGCGGCCCGGGGGCATGGCGGAGTCATTTGAACTTTGGCCCACCGGTTTTGGCCGTCACTTGTCCGCGGCTTTTTCGATCTGGGCGATGAGTTCTTCCTTATTCGGCGGGGTGCCGTGGGTGACGAAGAAGGCGGTCACCGCATTGGCCACGACGAGACGTTCCTTGAGGGAAAGATCCCCGAGCGACGCGCAGAGGTAGCCGCCATTGAAGCTGTCGCCCGCACCCGCCAGGCGGACGATCTTTGTTTGGCGCTCCTGGAGGGCATAGGCTTCACCCTCCGCCGCGCTGGACGCCGCGGCAAATTCCGGCGTATGGACCACCAGTTCGGCGAAGCCTATTTTTTCCCGGGCGCTGGCCAGGGCCGAGCTGATCGCCTGCGGGGTCAGCTCCGGACGCGCGACGCCGATCCTGGAAAACAATTCCAACACCTCATGTTCGTTCAGGCTGAACACCATGGGGATCCTGTCGCTGAATGATCTGATCAATTCCAGGCTGCGGGTGAAACTCTCGCTGGACTTTTTCTTGATGTCGGCGAAGTCGAAGAACATCCGGCGGGGCGGCGGGGTGGTCTCATACTGCCGCATGAACCCCTGGAAGAGCTCATCAAAGTTTGATGTCAGCGACCAATAGCCCAGGCCCAGGATGTCGACGCCCGCGAACATTTCCTTGAGTTTCTTTTCTCCGAAGTGCTTTTCAAAGTCCCCCCAGTTCAGGCTGGAGACTGCCGCGAGATTGCTCATCAGAACCTTCCCGTCGCCAAACTCCAAGGCGATCGTCAACGCGGGGTCGCCGAGGGAAAACAGCTCGCAGATATCCTTGAATGGCTCGTAGGCCGGATCGATCGCCTGGCGGCCGTAAAGCCCGGGCAGCCGGGGCCTCAGGCCCAAGCACGCGGCGACCCGGCCCGTGTTGATGGCAAACCCGCCCTCGCAACGGCGCTTGGGCACGAGCTCCAGGCCCACCCCGCCGTCCGCCCGCTCGACAAGCAGTTCGCCGAACTGCTTGAGTCTTTTCATCGGCGTGAACTCGGACTGACTCTTCCGGACTTCGACAATCTCGTAGGTTTCGTCGACGAAGCCGTCGCAGCCGAGCAGGATTTTGCCGCGGATGTTCTGGAGGAAGTCGGTGTATCTTTGCATGGTTGGGCTCATGGTTGGGGCGCGGGGTCTATTGGAGGAAAGCCGTATCGACGGCGTGATCGAGGTGCGCGCCGCTGGCGGAGTGGAGGCGGATTCCGGTGGCCGTGCGCTGGATGCCGTGGACGGAATCGAAACCAGGGGGGAGAGGGGCGATGCCCATGATGTAGGGGATGCGGGTGCGCTTGCCCGGGGAGAGGGTCACCGCGGTAGGCACGCCCTTTCTTCTCCAGGGATTATCCGCCAGCGAGGCGGCAAGGCCGAGGTGGAAATAGGCGGTGACGTCCTCGACGCCGAGCACGCCGCGATGGCGTCCGTTCCAGGGGGCGTAGTGGCGCCCGCCATGCGAGTGCCACAAGACGGTGGAGGCGAGATACGCGGGGTTTTTCAAGGAGAACCAGACGAACTTTTTGTCCGGGAAAACGACGGCGGCCCACGCGAAATCGTCCGCGTCCTGGTGGTGCAGCATCACGAGGTCCTCAAAGCCCTCCCGGGCGGGGAAGCGGGTGAGATCGGCCCTCCCGCCATTGGTCAGGGGCACGCTGTCGAGTTGGCGGAACCACGCGCCTTCCTTAAGCGAGCAGTAGCCGCCTTGGACGGGATTTTCAAACGGGGCCGGGAGGACTTGCGCGAGACGCAGCTGGCTCGTGGAGATGAGGCCCGGGCCATTGCGGGTGAAGTCGAGCATGGCGTGGTGGCCCAGACACATCCCGCCTTGAAAACCCTCCAGCAGGTGGGCCTGGTAAAGGTTGGTTTCGCCCTCGCGGGCTTCGATGACCTTGGTGATCTTGCCGGGCCGCACGCGGGTCCGCAGCGTGGCGACCAGGCGTCCGCCCTCGGATGAATCCACTTTCCAGGTGGCATTGGCGGACTCGCCGTGGGGCGGATGCGCCTCGCCCCGCCAGGCCGGCCCGGCGCCAAACGGCGCACAAAAGAAATCTCCCCGCAACTCGCGCAGCAGGGGGATGAGTTTCTTGGCTTCCGGTTGGTCACACCACGGAGCGGTGGAGAAGGGTTCCACCGTTTGGCGTCCGACGCGGAACTTGACCTTGCTGAGTTGCCCGCCGGTGCGGGTGATGGCGAAAGTAACGTTCATAGGGTGATGCTGATGGGGGTGCGGTGAAGACGGTTGAAACTGTCCATGGACGGACTGGAGGGCGGGATTACTGGTGAGTGATCATCTGGCCGGATGGATCAGCCGCGCGTGGCGGCCAAGATCGTCGGGTGGCCGTCATCCGTAAAGCCGGCCGTGGGGGCGAGCGAGCGCTGGCGGGTCTTCGGGATCGCCGCCCCTTTCTTCGGGCGCCCGGCTTTCCGCCGGCCGCCGCCCCGTGCCGCTGCCTTGCCCTCTTTCACGCAGGAGTTCACGGCGGTAAATCCGTATTGTCCGGGAAGCCGGGAAAGTTCTTGGGGGAGCTCGTTTGCGACCGTGCGTTCAGGCTGGACGGGGTTCTCACGTGCCGCCGCGAGATCTTTGATCGGGGTAGTGATCATAGCATGGGCATCATGCTCCCAATCACCGCCGGCGTCTGTGCATCGTTTGGCCAACCATACGCGGAAATTATCGTTATGATCGCCCAAGAGGCATCCTTCCTGCAACGGCGACCCGGTGAGCTTCGATGTGAGCCAGGGCGTTCATTCCGACACATTGCCGCCAGCAACTCGTCACGGACGATGTGATAACCGTCAGTCCCGCTCCGGCCGACCTCTTTGCGACTTGATGCCCGCGCGATGCTTCTTGGATTGAATCATCCGGATCTTCTGACCGCGGGATTTCTGGCGCTTCTGGCGGCGGACCAGCTCGCGCGACGCCTGCGCCTGGTCGGCGGCTGTCGTCTGCCGCAATTCGAGTTTCCTCGCCAGATCCTGCCATGCCAGCAGACGGTTGACGCTCTGGTTGCGCTCGCGCTGGCAGCGCACCTCCACCCCCGTCGGCCGGTGCCGGAGCCAGACCGTCGAGGACGTCTTGTTGATTTTCTGCCCCCCCGCCCCGGCCCCGCGGACAAAACGCTCCTCCACGTCCTCCGCCCGCACGCCCAAGGAGACAAATCGCGCCTGCAGCGACGCTTCCACGATGTCCGGAAAATCAGCCATGACTTGGTATAGCCACAAAGAGGCACGAAAAGACACGAAAAACCGGCCGTCGGGCGGCTCACCGCTTTTTTTGTGCATTATGGTGCCTTTTGGTGGCCAACTTTTCCGAACTCCCACCCTGTTCTACAGTCTCATTGCATCCCCACTCACCTCTTGTCACCGGCCGGCTCGCCCCCTTCACTTTCATTCCATACCTCCCCTAAGCCCAACCGGGCGTAGGCGGGTCTCTTTCACTTATTCCTCCCCATGATCAAAGGTCCCGATTGGTCCCTGAAACTCCGCACTGAAATCGGCAAGGCTGTCATCGGCCAGGAAGCCGTCATCGAACGCATGCTGGTCGCCCTGCTGGCCAACGGCCACGTCCTCCTCGAGGGCATGCCTGGTCTCGCCAAGACGTTGCTCATCAAGTCCCTCGGCGCGGCCCTCGGCGTCCAGTTCGAGCGCATCCAGTTCACGCCCGACCTGCTGCCGAGCGATGTCGTGGGCACCATGATCTTCTCGCCGAAGGACGGCGGCTTCACCACCCACAAGGGCCCGATCTTCGCCAACCTCGTCCTCGCCGACGAAATCAACCGCGCTCCCGCCAAGGTCCAGTCCGCCCTCCTCGAGGCCATGCAGGAGCGCCAGGTCACCATCGGCGGCACCTCGCACATCCTGCCGAAGCCGTTTTTCGTCATGGCCACGCAGAATCCGGTCGAGCAGGAGGGCACCTACCCGCTGCCCGAGGCGCAGACCGACCGCTTCCTGTTCAAGCTCCTCGTCGACTACCCGTCCGCGCCCGAGGAGGCGCAGATGATGGAAATGTGGGGCCAGGTCACCAAGCAGCCCGAGGTGAAGGCCGTCTCCAGCGGCGCCGAGCTCCTCGAGCTCCGCGTCCAAGTCGATGCCATCCATGTGGCGCCGGCGGTGCAGGCCTACATCCTCGCGCTCGTCCGCAGTTCGCGCGACCTCGCCGCGCAGGCCGAGGGCGGCACCGCCAAGCGCCTCCTCAACTTCGGCGCCTCCCCCCGCGCCTCGCTCGCGCTCTTCCAGGCCGGCCGCGCCCTCGCCTGGCTCCGCGGCGCCGACTACCTCTCGCCCGCCCTCGTGCAGGAGATCTTCCACGACGCCCTCCGCCACCGCGTCGGCCTCACCTACGAGGCCGAGGCCGAGGGCCTCAGCTCAGACAAGATCCTCGACCAGGTGCTCATCCGCACGCCGGTCCCGGCGAAAGCTTGAAAGACTGAATGACTGAAAAGCTGAAAGTTTCCTTTGGCTGTTTTTGGCGCATTTTTCAGCCCTTCAGCTTTTCAGCCCTTCAGTCCTTTCACTGATGTCCGCTCCCGTCCAAACCGCCGCCTCCCTCGTCACCTCCCAGCTCGCGCTCCTGCGCCAGCTCGAGTGGCGCGTGCGCCACGCGGTGGAGAACGTGCTCAGCGGCGAATACCGCTCCGCCTTCCGCGGTCGCGGCATGGAGTTCGACCAGGTCGTCAAATATACCTTCGGCGACGACATCCGCGACATTGACTGGAACGTCACCGCCCGCCTCGGCGAGCCCTACCGCAAGAAGTTCATCGAGGAACGCGAGGTCTCCCTCCTGCTCGTGTTCGAGGACAGCGTCAGCCTGCAGTTCGGTTCCGGCGCCCAATCCAAGCGCGAGGCGCTGATGGAACTCGCCGGGCTCGTCATGATGCTCGGCGCCGTCAACCGCGACCGCGTCGGCTTCCTCCATGCCTCGGAAAACGGCTACGTGCTCAAGGAACCCGTCCGCGGCCGTGGCCAGATCCTGCACGCCGCCGCCACCCTCCTCGGCCAGCCGGCTCCTTCCATCGAAAATAGGGGATCCAAAATCGAAAATCCCATTCCCTGGCGCCTGCTCGCCAAGGCCGCGCCTCGCCACAGCATCATGATCTGGCTCGGGGATTTCCCGCCGCGCCTCGAGCCCGAGGGCTGGAGCGTGCTCTCGCGCCGTTACCAGACGATGGGCTTCCGCGTTGACGACCCGTGGGAGCGCGAGCTGCCCCGCGACCGCGTGCTCACCACCTACGATCCCGTCGCCGGCCGGCTCGTCACGCTCAACGGCACCTCGACCGTGCAGCGCGAGGCCCATGCCGCGTGGGGGCAGCAACGCGAGGACGCCTTCCGCGCCATTTTCCCCAACCAGCTCAGCCGGCTCGTCGTCCGCACCGACGAGGAACGCCTCGACGCCCTCGTGCGCTTCTTCCACGCCCGCATGTTCGCGGGCCGGCACCGCTGACCGGCTGCGCCGGCAAATCGCAAAACGCCAAATGTCCAAAATCCAAAGAATTCTGAAATCCGAAAACCAAGTCTCGAAATGTGATTTTTCGGGTTTGTTTGGCCTTTGGCCTTTGGCGTTTGGGATTTTCTCTGCGTGATGCGCTTCGCCGACTACCAGTTCGCCGACCCGCTCTGGCTGCTTGCGCTGCTGGTGCTGCCGCTGCTCGTCTGGGTGCGCGGCCGCCGCGGCGCACCGGTGCTCATCGTGCCCTTCGCCGCCTCGTGGCACCGGCCGTCCCTCATTCCCTCTTCCCGCTGGCCGGCCGCGCTGGCCATGACCGGCCTCGTCCTGGTCATCCTTGCGCTCGCCCGGCCGCAGCTCGTCGAGGACAAGCGCGAGGTGAAGCAGCAGGGCTATGACCTGATGCTCGCGATCGACCTTTCCGGCTCGATGCTCGCCGAGGACTACGAGCGCGACGGCGAGCGCATCAACCGCCTCCAGGCCATCAAGCCCATCATCCAGGCCTTCGTGAACCAGCGCACGAGCGACCGCATCGGCCTCGTCGTCTTCTCCGGCCGCGCCTACACCCTCGCGCCGCTCACTTTCGACCACGAGTGGCTGGCGCGCCAGATCGAGCGCCTCAAGATCGGCATGATCGAGGACGGCACCGCCATCGGCGATGGTCTCGGTGTCGCGCTCACCCGCCTTGAGCAGGCGAAGCGCGAGGAAGGCAGCAAGCGCAAGGGCGCCTTCGTCGTGCTCATGACCGACGGCGCCAACAACCGCGGCCTGCTCACGCCCGAGCAGGCGACCGCCATCGCCCAGGCGCGCGGCGTGCCCGTCTACACCATCGGCGCCGGCCGCGACGGCCTCGTGCCGATGCCGGTGTTCGACGAAAACAACAACAAGATCGGCTACCGCCGTGCCATCTCCGACCTCGACGAAAGCCAGCTGCACGCCATCTCCGACGCCACCGGCGCCAAGTTTTTCCGCGCGATGGACATCGACACCGCGGAAAAAGCCTTCGCCGCCATCGACCGGGCGCAGAAGATCGAGTTCACCGCCAAGTCCTACCTGCTGACCACGGAGATGTTCCACTGGTTCGCCGTCCCCGGCGCGGCGCTGCTGTTCCTTGGCGCGCTGTTCGCCCTGCCGCCGTCCCTGCCGCGGGGGCGCCGGTCCGCCGGACCGGCCAAACCCGTCGGGACGACGGGTTCCACCAAACTGGCCGCATGACCTTCCACTCGCCACATCTCCTCTGGCTGCTCGTGCCGCTCGTGCTGCTCTTCTCGTGGGAGCTGGCCCGCCACACCGCGAGCGCCGCGACCACCTGGCCGAAGATCGCCCGCGCCTGGGCCGGGGCCTTCGATGTCTCCCTCGGCACGCGGCACACCACGGCCGAAACCCGCCCGCGCATCTGGCTCTGGTTCGGCCTCGCGCTGTGCATCATCGCCCTCGCCCGCCCGCACTGGGGCACGGTCGAGGAGCGCGTCTTCGACCAGGCGCGCGAGGTGCTCATCGCCGTGGACCTTTCCAAATCCATGCTCGCGCAGGACGTGAAACCCTCGCGCCTCGACCGCAGCAAGCTGCTCATCCAGTCGCTCCTCGACGGCCTCAAGGGCGAACGCGTCGGTCTCGTCATGTTCGCCGGCACCGCTTTTCTCCAGAGCCCGCTCAGCGCCGACTACGAGATTTTGCGGGAGTTCCTGCCGGCGATGAATCCCGACTATCTCCCCGAGGGCGGCTCGAACTACCAGGCGATGCTTGAGACCTCCATCCAGGCCTTCGGCACCTCGACCGCCGACCGTTATCTCATCATCCTGAGCGACGGCGAGAGCACCGAGGAAACCTGGAAGGGCCTCACCGATTCGCTCAAGACGAAGGGCATCCGCGTCATTGGCCTCGGCGTCGGCACCACGCAGGGTTCCTTCATCCCCGATGCCGCCGGCGGGTTCGTCAAGGACCAGCGCGGCGCCGTCGTGCTCTCGCGGCTCAACAGCTCCACCCTGCAGGAGCTGGCACAGGTCACGGGCGGCGCCTATACCGACGCCAGCACCTGGGTGGACCTGCCCGCGTTGCTGAACAAGACCGTCGAGGCCGGCCGCAAGGGCGAGTTCTCCGAGAAAAACACCGCGCGCCTGATCGAGCGCTTCCAGTGGTTCCTCGCCCCGGGTCTGCTGCTGCTGCTCATCAGTTTCTGGGCCGAGTTCCCCGTGCGCCCGCGGGAACGAGCTTTGCCTCTCGGCAAAGCCAGAGGTCCGAAGGCAGAGGTCCGAAGCCAGCAATCCGCAACAGCCAGCTTCATCATCGCCTTGCTCTGGCTCTCAGCTCTCGGCTCCCAGCTCCCAGCTCTCGCCGCCGATGGCGCCCAGGAAGACACCCTGGCCAAACCCCTTTCCACCACGGTCGCCCGCCTCGCGGAAAAAAGCGGCTTGTCCGCCAAGGATTTCGCCGATCTGGCGCAGACGACCATCACCTACGGCCAGCGCATGAAATCCGGCCAGCAGCATCCGCCGGAGAATGTCATCCACGACGCCCTGCAGGGCGTCGATCTCGGCGAGAAGCTCGAGGCCAAGGCCGCCGACTGGCCCAAGCTGCGCGCGGACCTCGAGGGACTGCTCAAGAAGGAGGAGCCGCCGCCGCAGGACAAAAAGGACCAGGACAAACAAAAGCAGGACCAGCAGAAGAAAGATCAGCAGCAGCAACAGGACCAACAACAACAGCAGAACCAGGATCAGCAAAAGTCCGACGAACAGAAGCAGCAGGACCAACAGGACCAGCAGCAACAAGAGCAGCAGCAGCAAAAGCAAAACCAGGACGCCTTTGGCGACATGAAGGACCAGCAGGACCAAAAGAAGGATCAGCAGGCCGAGCAGAAGCCCCAGCCCCCCAAGCCCGGCACCCAAAAGGTCGGCGGCCAGCAGGACAAGCAGCCCGAGCAACAGAATCAGGATCCCGAACTCGCCATGCCGCTCCAGAAGCTCGAACAAGTCCGCAATCAGGATTCCCCCGCCAAGCTCCAGCAAATCATGCAAGGCCAGCAACAGAAGCCCAAGACCCCGGGCAAGGATTGGTAATAACCATGTTTTCCCGTAAAATGTCCCTCCCTACACACCCCGCCCTGTCGGGCACCCCTCTGCAGAGGGGATTTAAAACCGCCGTGCAGGCGATTGGGTCCCCTCTGGAGAGGGGTGGCGCGAAGCGCCGGGGTGTGTTGGGATTTCTCTTCGTTGGACTGTGCCTGCTGGCCTTGGCTTGGCCCACTTTAAGCCGCGCCCAGACCGTGCGCTGGGACCCGCCGGGCGGCCAGCTGGGTTTCAACCAGACCGCGGAGATCTCGCTGATCTTCGAAAACTGCGAGCCCGAGGGCGATCCGAAGCTGCCGCGCGTGGACGGCCTGAACTTCGGCCGGCCTTCCCAGAGCAGCCAGACCAGCATCGTGAACTTCAAGATGACCCGGACTTTCTCGTTCGTCTTTCCCGTGCGCGCCGAGACGAAGAATCCGCTCACCATACCCGCCTTCGAGATCATGACCGACAAGGGCCTGCTGCCCGTGAAGGCCGCCCGGTTCACCGTGGGCGACGCCACCCTCGGCAACTCCGGCCTCGCCGTGGATGATATCGTCACCCTGAAGGTCACCACGCCGCGCGATACCTTCTGGGCCGGGGAGGTTTTCCCGGTCGACTACTCGCTCAGCATTGTCCGCCGCTACCTGCACTCGCCCGCCAGCAACGTGGAGTGGCAGCCCGCCCCGCTCGTCGCCGAGGACTGGAGCAAGCTTGAGCTGAGCGAGACGCTGCTTCGCGGCGAGCGCTACGCCGTCCTCACGCAGGGCACGCGGGCCTATGCCAAGACGCCCGGCAACTACACCCTCAAGCCGGCCTCGCAGATGATCAATTTCAACATCGCCAGCAGCGGCTTCGCCTTCCTCCCCATGCAGCAGGTCGAGCAGCGCAAGCTCGTGTCCAATCCCCTGGCGCTGACCATCAAGCCCCTGCCGGCCGCGACGCCGGGATTCTCCGGCGCCGTCGGCGAATTCACCTTCACCTCCAAGGTCATCCCGCTCACCGCCGGGGTCGGCGAGCCCGTCACCTGGACCATTGAGCTCGCCGGCACGGGCAACTGGCCCGACATCACCGGGCTGCCGCAGCGCGAGGTCTCCAACGACTTCCAGGTCGTGCAGCCGAAGTCCAAGCGTGCGATGAAGGACGGCACGCTCTTCGAGGGCACGCTCAGCGAGGACGTCGTGCTCGTGCCCTCGCGCCCCGGCACCTACCGGCTCGCGCCGGTGAGCTTCACCTATTTCGACACCAAGTCGGGCACCTACCGGACCATCGCCAGCGAACCCGTCACTGTGATCGTCACCGCCGGCTCCGCCCCCGCGCCGGCCCCCGCCGGCTCCGGCGCGCCCGTGCAATTCTCGCTCAACCCGCCGCCCACGACCGCGCCCGCCGCGCCGGTCCTGCCCAATGCCGTCCCGCCCGTGCCGCCGGAAAACCTGCCGCGCGAACCAATCACCGTGTCCGCCACGGGCTTCGTGCCGCTTCCTACCCGCACGCTGGCCGTCCTCTGTCTGCTGTCCTCCGTCCTCTGTGTCTTCATCGTCTGGCTGATTCTCGCCGCGCTCCGCTCGCGGCAGAACGACCCCGAGCGGCTGCGCCGCGCCGCCCGCGCCAAGCTCGTCGCCGCGCTCGCCGATCTGCGCCTTGCCGCGCCGAAGCCTGGCGAAGGCGGGTCCCAGCTCAGAATCTGGCAGTCCGAGACGGCCAAGCTCTGGGAAGTGCCCCACGCCGCGCCCGGCTCGCCCTTGCTGCACGCCTGCGTCAGCCGGCGCTCGCGGGACGCCGCCACCGCCTGGGCCTGCCTCTGGTCCGAGGCCGACCGCGCCCTGCACAGCCGGGAAAACAATCTGCCGGCCGACTGGATGAACCGCGCCGAAGGTGCGCTGCAGGCCGTCAAGGTCCCCGGCTGGTCGCCTTTCTCGCTGCTCGCCCCGCGCAACTTGCTGCCGTTTTTGGGCATGACTGAAGAGCTGAAAGCCGAAGGACTGAACCGGGCAATTCGGGCCGGAGCCTGGCTCGTGATCCTCCTCAGTCTTTCAGCCCTTCAGCCTTCAGCCTTTGGCGCCGAGCCGGCCGCCGAGGCTTACAAACGCGGCGATTTTCCGGCGGCGGAGCAAAACTGGCGAACGGTTGTCAGTTCGGCTCCCGCCGACTGGACCGTGCGCCACAATCTCGGCCTCGCCCTCGCCCAGCAGGACCGCTGGGCCGAGGCCACCGCGCACTGGACCGGCGCCTTTCTGCTCAACAGCCGCGCCGACACCACCCGCTGGGATCTCGCCCTCGGTCTGCAACGCTCGGGCATGGCCCCGCCGGAACTGGTCGAGCTCTCCCGCGGCGAAGGCCGCTTCAAGCTGGCGCGTCTCGCCACCCCCGGCGAATGGCAGCTCGCCCTCGTGGGCGCCGCCCTGCTCCTGGCCGCCGCACTCATCGCCCTGCTCCTGCAGGGTTACCGCCGCATCGGCACCTGGGGCAAACCTGTGGCCCTGACGACCAGCCTGCTCGCGATGCTGCTCGCGGCCGCCGCGACCTTCAGCCTCCACACCTACGGCGCCTTGGCCAACCCCGAGGTCGCGCTCGTCTGGAAACCTTCGGTGCTGCGCAGCATCCCGACCGAGGCCGACACGACGCAGAAAACCTCGCCGCTTTCCGCCGGTTCCGTCGCCGTTGTGGAGAAAACTTTCCTCGGCTGGTCCAAGCTGAACTTCGCCGCCGGCCAGAGCGGCTGGGTCCGCACCGCGGACCTGATCAAGCTGTATCGGTAGAACACCGCTTCAAAGTCGAGAACGCTTCACCATTTACCGTTCCGGTCATCCTGAGCCGGGCGAAGGATCCATCGGCATGCGCGAATCCTGATGGATTCTTCGCCCGGCTCAGAATGACACACCGAGGACTTTAAAGCCGTGCCCGGACACCGTCCCCTGGCCGCAGCGGCCTAGACGGGATGCGCGTTGAGCCGCGGCTGGTGCGCCCGGCACAACTCCTGTTCGATGGCCTCGCGCCGGGCCGTATCCGGCATCACGAGCACGTGAATGTCGGTGGCGCCTTCACGGCACGCCTCGGCCCAGCATTCATGATTGGCCAAGCTCGCCTGAAGGTTTTCCGTCTGCCCGATATAATGGGGGACCCATCCTCCCCCATCCAGGCCGGCGAAAATGTATACTCCCGATACGCAATTCCAGGCGGTATCTGGGGCAAACACATCGAATTCATACGCTGACCATCGTGCGATGCTGCTCATGATGACTTGGGGTTAAGCCTTCTGGCTGACTGGGGATAGAAACGTTCTTTATGACACGAGGCCGATTTAAACACAAGCCCCGCCTTGTCCCTCCCTTTCCGACAGCCTCGTGCGGACAGTTCCGCCATGAACGCCTCACCGGCCTGATGCGCTCATTTCGTCTGGAACCACTTCGCGTCGCCGGGCTGCTGGCTCCAGTTTTCGATCAGCGGAAAGACTTCCGCCACCGTCCGGGCCACCGCGTATTTTCCCTGGATGGTGGCGTGCATGAATTTCTCCCGCACGATGCGCTCGCAGAGCCGCAGCAGGTCGTCGTAGTAGCCGTCCTGGTTGAGGATCACGATGGGCTTCTGCAGCACCTCGAGGTGCGCGAGGGTCAGGATCTCGAGCAGCTCCTCCAGCGTGCCCCAGCCGCCGGGCAGCGCGAGAAAGGCGTCGGCCCGCGTCTCCATGACCAGCTTGCGCTCGCGCATCGTGAGCACGGAAATGAGCTCGTCGGCTTCGGTGAACTCCAGCTCGCGCACCTTCATGAACTCGGGGATGACGCCGACGACTCGGCCGCCGCCGGACTTCACGCCGCGGGCCACCGCGCCCATGAGGCCGGTCTTGCCACCGCCGTAGACCAGGGTCCACTGGCGGCGCGCCAGTTCCTCGCCGACCTGGGTGGCCGCGGTGTAATACTTGGACTCGAGCCGGTCGCTGGAAGAGCAGTAGACACAAAGGGACTTTGGCATGACTGAGTTTGAAACCACTAATCCCCACTAATCAGCACTAATTTCAGACTGAACTTTCGACCATTTGTGTTCATTAGTGGCCATTAGTGGTTAACTCTCCTCTGTCTTCTTATCGCGGCCGGCTCGCCCCGTCGCCGACAGGCCTCCTGCACCTGGGCCATGCCCGGACCTTTTGGGTCGCGCAGGATCGTGCGCGCGCCGCCGGCGGATCCCTGCTGCTGCGCAACGATGACCTCGACACGGCGCGCTGCCGCCCGGAATTCGTGACCGCCATGATCGAGGACCTGCGCTGGTTCGGTCTGGACTGGGCAGAGCCGATGATCACGCAAAGCGCCCGCATCCCGCTCTACCGCGCCGCGCTCGCGCAGCTGCACGCCGCCGGCTGCCTCTACCCCTGCACCTGCAGCCGGCGCGACGTCCAACAGAGTGCGACCGCCCCACACGAGAACACCGACGAGCCGCGCTACCCGGGCACGTGCCGCCCGGAGAATCTTCCTCCAACCTCCCCCCTCAAGCCTCACGCCTCGCCGTCCCCCGGGGACGGCGTCAACTGGCGCTTCCGCGTGCCCGACGGCGAGAGCCTCGCCTTCACCGACGGATGCAGCGGCCCGCAAACCGCCGTGGCCGGCCGCGACTTCGGGGATTTCCTCGTGTGGCGCAAGGATGACGCCCCGAGCTACCAGCTCGCCTGCGTGGTGGACGACGCGGCGATGGGCATCACCGAGGTCGTGCGCGGCGCCGACCTGCGGCTCTCGACGTTTCGCCAGTTGTTGCTGTTCCGCGCGCTCGGCCTGCCCGCGCCGGCCTTTTATCACTGCGAGCTGATGCTCGATGAAAAAGGCGTGCGCCTGGCCAAGCGTCACGATGCGCTGGCCCTGCGCACCCTGCGCGAGCAAGGCCGGACGCCGGAAGAGATCCGCGCGGAGTGGAAATAGGTTTGCTGGCCGGTCAATTGCCGGCCACTCGTAACCTGACGGGCCAAACTCAACTGCATGTCTGATCAGCCTGCCCCCGGGTCGCTGTCGCCCACGGATTTGTCCCCGTTAAATTCGGTATCGCCACCAGATGCCACACCGCCACCGGCCTCGTCCCGCCCGGTGCCGGTCGAGATGGGCGCAGTCAGCCTGCCTCTCCCTGGACGGGAGGACACTCCCGCAGATCTGCGGCGGACCCTGGAGCAGCGCCTGCAGGCAGGTCCCCCGCCGATCATGGAACGGCCAGTTTCGCCGCCGCCCGGCATGGAGCAAAAGCGGAAGACCCATCCATTTCTTTTCCATGGCGACGCGAAGGAGTATTTCCGCATCTGGATCGTCAACACCCTGCTGACGCTTTTGACCTGCGGGATTTTCTCCGCGTGGGCCAAGGTGCGGAAACGTCGCTATCTGCGCGGCAACACCGAGCTGATGGGCCATCGCTTCGACTACCGCGCGGATCCGCGTCGCATTCTCGTCGGCAACCTCGTGGTCGCGCTGCTCTTCGTCGCCTACATGGTGGTCGGCCAGGTTTACCCCGTGGTGCGGCTGGGCGCCCTCGCCGTCGGTTTGCTGTTGCTGCCTTGGGTCGTGGTGCGGTCGCTCGCCTTCAACGCCCACAACACGTGCTATCGCGGCATGCGGTTTTATTTTCACCAGACCTACGGCATGGCTGCCCTGACCTACCTCGGTCAGCTCCTCGTGGTCATCATCACCTGCGGGTTTTATTATCCGGCCTGGGTGCGCAACCAGCGCGAGTTTACCATCGGCAACCACCGGCTGGGCGACGCCTTCTTCCGGTTCAGCTCCAAGAGCGGGCCGTTTTATTCCAGTTACCTGGTGAGCGGGGCCATGATCTTTGGCGCGCTCATTCTGGGCGGCATGCTGACCGGCGTCATGCTGGCTGTCACCAAGCACAAGGTCGCCACCTTCACCGAGCTCGTGCCGTTTTTCATCGTCTATGGCTCCGTGTTCTACCTCGCCAAGCACTACCTCTTCGCCCGCTTGTTCAACCAAGTCTGGAACCACACCCGGCTGGACGGGCACCGGTTCGTCGCCCGGATGGACGCCGGCCGCTGGATCCAGCTGCAACTTGGCAATCTCGGCGCCATCATCGCGTCCTGCGGGCTGCTCTACCCGTGGGCGGTGGTGCGCTCCTCCAGCTATGCGCTCAGTTGCCTCCAATTCGAACCGGACCGGCCCATCGAGACAATCGGACGTCTCGGCAAGGACGAGGGTAGCGCCTTCAGCGAGACCGCCGGCGAATTCATCGGGATGGACTTCGGCCTATGAACGCCACTTTCACCGGGAGCTATTGCGACGGCGAAACCCTGCAAAGCCGGCCGGTCGATCTTCGCGTGGAGTCGGGACGCCTTTATCTTGGTGGAATCGAACCCACGGTGGATGTTTCTCTCGCCGATGTGCGGACCAGCGACCGCCTCGGCGCAGTGCCCTGCTTTCTTTATCTACCGGACCGGCAGATCGTGGAGACCCATGATCACGCCGCCGTGGCCGCGCTTGTCGACCGGCAACGGGGAAGCGGGCTGCCCCGATTGATCCACTGGCTCGAGGAAAGATCACGGGTGGCCGCAGCCGCCACCGTGCTGCTGGTGGGCGTGGTGACCGCCATTGTCTACTGGGGGCTGCCGGTGCTGGCGGAGCGCGCGGCTTATGCCGTGCCCGAGAGGATAGAGGCCCAAGCCGGCCAGTCCGCCCTCGCCGCCTTTGCCCGATACCTCCAGCCGTCGCAACTCGGCCCGGCGGACCGGCTGCGGGTGGTCCTGCTGCTGGAGCGCGTCGTGAACCCGCAGCACCTGCCGCGCAAGGTCCGCGTGGAATTCCGTTCGCTGGGCGGCAAATTTCCCAACGCCTTCGCCCTGCCCGGCGGCATCATCGTGATGTCGGACGAATTGGTGAAGCTGACGGAGAACGACGAGGAGCTCATGGCCGTGCTGGCCCATGAGCTCGGGCACGCGGAGCTGCGGCACGGCCTGCAGAGCGTGCTCCGCGGTTCGGCGGCGTTGCTCGTCGTCAGCACGGTTACCGGCGACCTCTCCACCCTCACTTCCTTCGCGGCCACGATCCCGCTGACGCTGCTGCAACGCGGTTATTCCCGGGAATTCGAGCAGGCCGCGGATGATTATGCGCTCAACGTGTTGCATGCAGCAAAAGTCGACCCGGGATATTTTGCGTCCATCCTGGAGAAGCTCGAAAAATCCCGCCCCGACGGCGCGCAGGATTTCTCCTATCTAAGCACCCACCCCAGCACCGCTGATCGGATCCGTCGCATCAATCCCGGCGGTCTTCTTCCCCGGTCCCGGCCACGCCGGACCGGCTGGGTGGTGGTAGTCCCCGAGACCACCCGATATACGACGGCCGAACTTCCGCTGGATCACCGCAAGGATACGGTCGCGAATATCGTCCAAGAGGCCACCCCCCCTCGTCCTCTCGCACAGCCGCCGCCCGATTATCCGCCCGAACTGGTCGCCCGCGAGATCGTCGGGGAGGTTTCCGTGGAATTCGGCGTTGATGCCCAGGGAGCGGTGCAGGCCCCCATCACCGCCAAGTCGCAGCAACCGGAACTGGAAGCGCCCGTCCTGGCCGCCGTGGCCCAATGGAAGTTTTCCCCCAGCCAGTTTCGCGGTCGCAACATACCCGCACGGGTCACGGCCACGGTGAAGTTTGGCTTGGATGAATCCGCCGCACCGGCGAAACCGGCCTTCGCGGCCCAGGCGATGAAGCCCGGGTCGCTCGACGTGGCGGTCATCGCCCCGGGAGACAGGGACTATGTTCCGCCCCGTCCCGTGCGCCAGCCCGGGCCGGTCTATCCGATTGAAATGTCCGCCCAAGGGCTGGAGGGCCGGGTCACCGTCGAGTTTGTGATCGATCAAAATGGCAATGTCCGCGAGCCCCGGCTGGTGCGATCCACCGACCAGGAGTTCGAAGCCCCGGCCCTGGAAGCCATCCTGCAGTGGAAGTTCACGCCCGGACAAGTGCGCGGCCGGAAGGTCGCTGTCCGCGCCAGCCAAATCGTCGAGTTCAACCTTGAGGAAGAGACCAAGGTCCCTCCGGACCTCAAGCTGTCGGAGCCGATCGACCTTTCCCTGCGCGGGCAGACCAAAGCCGTGCCACCCCGCAAGCCGTAGCGGAAACCGCATCCGCTCAGGGCAGGTGCAGACCGTTCCGCCACAGCGCGGGCAGAATGTATTCCGTCCCCATCAGGTAATTCCGGTAGTAGAGCCAGAAGATCACCGCCCCGAGACCGAGCAGAAAAAAGACCTCGCCGGCCTGGCCGGCGTTGGAGCGGCTGGTGAGACGCAAGGATTGCACGACCCAGATCAGGCCGGGCGCGATCGCGAATGCGACGAGCGAGGCGCCGAACAGCACGAAACCCATGATGAAGAGCGTGCGCAACAGGCCGTCATCGATCAGCCGCGCCTTGTAGGCGATGATCTCGTTGCAGAGATTGAGCAGCAGCAGGCAGCACGGCAGCACGTAATAGCGTTCGAGCGCGCGGGTGGTTCGCATGGGAGGGGAAAGTGAGAGTGAGAGTGAAAGTGGACAAGCCTTCCGGTGGCCACGCTTGATTTCGCACCCTTTCCACCTTCACTCTCACTTCTCCCCTCCCATGGCCACCTACATCTACGAAACCATCCCCCGGCAGGCCGGGGAGACGCCCCGGCGCTTCGAGGTGGTCCAGAGCATGAAGGACGCCCCGCTGCGGCAAGATCCCGATACGGGCGAACCCGTCCGGCGCGTCATCACGGGCGGCTTCGGGTTGATGGGCGTCACCGAGAAAACCCCGATCGCCGCCCCCGCTTCCGGCTGCGCCCCCGGCTGCGCCTGTCACGCCGGCCCGCGCATCCCCCGACCCTGAACCTTTATGGCCAAATCCCTGAAAAAATCCTACACCAGCCCGACCAGCGCCCAGGTCGGCGCGGTCAACTACAGCGCGCCCGATCTCACCCGGCACCCGCCCCGCAGCCCGCGCACCCGCCTCGGCGGCTACGTCCACCTGCCGCGCCTGATTGACAAGGCCCGCGCCGTCGTCGCCGGCACCAACGGCGACTTCCACTTCAATTGCCCGATGGACCAGCGCTTCTGGGCCTTCACCGGCCTCAAGCCCGCGGCCTTGTTCAAGCAGATCAAGGCCGGCAAGTCCGACAGCGAACTGCTCGCGTATGTGGCGGCCCACTGCAACCCGCCCCGCCATGCGGCCGAGATCGCCGCCTGGTCGGCCTGGTTTGAGCAGCAGACGCCCGACAATCCCGACGGCCGCGCGTTCTTCAACGACGTGCACCGCAAGAACGCCGCGCACCGCAAGGACATCGAGACCTGGTTCGACTGGCTCGAGCTCGACGACTACGTGACCTACGGCGGCCGGCCGTGAGACTTTCAGGTTTCACCGGAGGGAACGGAGCAATTCCTCTCGGTTCCCTCCGTTACCTCCTGTGAGGATTCAGAGCTCGGTATATTTGTCCGCGCGGCCCTTCGCTTTCTCGACCGGGTATTTTTTCGCGTTGGCCGCCATCTTGGTCTCGATCGCGGCGGCAAGGTCGATGCCGCAGATGTTGGCGAATTCCAGCGCGTAGATGACCACATCGGCCACCTCGTCCTCGATCGCCCGGCGTTTTTTCGGGTCGCGGGCGACCTCAAGCGAGGCTTTGGACTCGGTCCACAGGAAGTGCTCCATCAGCTCCCCCGACTCGGCCGCGAGCGCCATGCTGAGATTCTTCGGCGAGTGGAACTGTTCCCAGTCGCGCTCGCGGACAAAGGCCAGCACGCGCTGGCGCAGTTCGGCCACGGTGGTTTTCCCATCGGTCATCGCTTTCATGGCTGAGGAGTTACCGGCACAGTGCCGCCCCTGCAAGCGCGGCGGCTGTGTCGCGTCATAGCGGAGAAATTTATTGGCGCGCTGGCACAAGGCGTGCATTTTGGTGGCTCAGTTCAGTCCATGTCGCACCACCAACAGCATCAGCGCCACCCGCAGACCCGCACTTCGCTTACGAAGGCCGGTCAGCCCATGGGTTGCGCCCCGATGTGTGCGTGCGTCTCCCAGTGGCTGAAGCGAATCACCGGCTCGGGCTGCCTGGCCTGACGGACACCGTAAAACACGGATAAAGTCCCAATCTTCCAGGAGTCCCGGCGGTTTCCCCAACCGACGAGACAGGAATCATCATGCATACCATCATCCATCGCCTCGATCACAGTCGTTTTCCGTCCGCGGAGCCCACTCCGGCTCACCGCGCGCCGCACTATGACTGCATGGACCTCCCCTCGGCGTTGAAGCTCACCGTCTACGTGCCCGGCGTCGACGCCAGCGGCGTGGAAATCACCACGCAGGGGCCCGATCTTTTCGTGACCGCCCGCAAGCCCCACCACGTCCGGGTCAACTGGCAGGCGTTGCACCTCGAGGGGGCGCAGCGCGATTACCAGCTGAAGCTGCGGCTCGGGCTGGGCTTCGACTACGAGGCGCTGGAGGCTTCCGTCACCCGGGGCGTGCTCACCATCGTGCTGCCGAAAAGCCGGCTGGCCCACGCCAGCCCGCCGGACCGGCATCGCCAGGTGGCCTGAGCCCCGCGCCGAAGCCTGCGCCCCCCACCACCCGGGCGGGAGCGCAGGTTTCCGGGGTTATTTTTGGAACAAAGCCCGGTCTTCCGGGTTCTCTGCTTAAGTCGGCTCCGACCAAGCCGTATTCAATAACACCATGACTTACTTCCCGCACAATACCCTCAAGCGCCCCGCGGCCCCCGCGGCCGGCTCGCTTGGCTCGGTGCGGCAGGCGATCATCCGCGACATCCTGTGGAACCAGCCCGTCTTCAAGGCGCCGTTGCTGCCCAACCCCCGTATCGCTTTCGATCCCCTGCCCTTCACGGCCACCCGCGTGACCCAGCGCGCGCGCTGAGCGCGGGTTTCGTCCGCTTAAGTAGGGTCGCCGCTCGTCGGCGGACCGTTCAGTTTGCAGCACGGGCCCAGCGACAAGCGCTGGCCCAACAAATGCAGATAATCACTTCTCCGGCACGAGCCAGTCGCAGGCCGTGGCCGCCCCCGCGTCCAGCCTGAGCCGGTCGCGCAGCGCCGGCAGCACCGCCCGGATCTCCCAGTCGATCTGCCAGGGCGGATTCAGGATGAGCAGCCCGCAGCCTTTCATCCGCACCAACGATTCTTCGCCCGCGATGGTCAGCTCAGCGAACAGCGTGGGCGCGGCCAGTTCGAGCAGCGCGTGGTGAAACTCCGCCGTGCGCGCCCGCTCCGTGATGGGATACCACACGGCGATCACCGCCCCGGGCAGACGCTTCAGCGCGTCCTTCAGGCCGCGGGCGACGGCGGCAAACTCCCCCTTGGCCTCGAACGGCGGGTCGATCAGCACCAGCGCGCGCTTTTCCGGCGGCGGCAGCAGGGCCTTCAATCCCGTGTAGCCGTCGAGCACCTGCACCGTCACGCGTGATTCCCGGGCAAATTCAAAATCCAGCGCCTCGGCATCGTCCTCGCGCAGCTCGCACAGGGCCAGGCGGTCCTGCGGCCGCAGCAGCAGCTTCGCGATCCACGGCGAACCGGGATAATATTTCAGCTCCTCGCCCGTGGCGCCGTTGCGGTCGTTGAACCGCCGCACGAGCGCCACGAAATCCTGCAGCACCGGCGGCAGGTCCGCCGCGCCCCAAAGCCTGCCGATGCCCGCGGGATGCTCGGGCTCGCGCGACCGGCCGTCGGGCAGGACCGAGGGCACAGAGAGATCATAGCCCCCGCGCCCGGCATGCGTGTCGAGATAGAGAAAACCCTTCTCCTTGCGCTGCATCGCGCGCAGGAGCAACAGCAGGAGCGTGTGCTTGAAGACGTCCGCGTAGTTGCCCGCGTGATAGTGATGCCGGTAGTTCAAGGGATTCCGTGTAGGTCGGGGTTTATCCCCGACATCCTGTCGGGCGTAAAGCCCGACCTACGGTCAAGCCGGCACCTTGACCACGGTCTTGCGCACGAGCACCGCCGGACCCACCGCGCGGGAGATGTGCCCGTCCGCCGGGAAATAAACGGCCACCAGGCCGTCCCGGGCGCTGAGCAGCGAGGTGTCGCGGCAATCGAGGTATTTGATCAGGTCGCGCTCGGCGTCGTAGGGCGCGTCCACCGCCATCCGCGCGATGTCGACCACCTCCTGGATCTCCTCGCCCGCCACGACAACCTGCACGTCGATGTATTTGCGATGGGATTCAAGGAAAGCCTCGGCGCGTGGCTTGGACTGATAAGCCTGCTCGAGCGCGAAGGCCCCGCCGGCCAGTTCGACCCGGTCCGTGACGCCCACCGCCACCCCGCCGATGCGCCGGTGCACGGGAGAGCCCGCCTGCAGGGCCTCTGCGACATAATCAAGTGCCGCCGTGAATCTTGGATCATGCGCCAGCTGGTCGCGCACCGTGGGGAGAGAGCCGAAAACTGCCATATGCCGAGGATTGCGCCTGCGCCCGCCTCGGCAAGGCCGAAGCAGACCGGACCTGTCCCAGGCCGCTGCTTCCAGCAGGTTGCAATATCGGGCTTGAGATACTCTTCCCTCTCTTTTACAGAAGTCCTTATGAAGCGGCGCATAAATCTACTAGTCGTCCTGCTCGTCGCCTTGGGCTCAATCGCGTCCAGCCGGGCTCAAATTGTCACCTATACGTGGACCGGCGCTGCCAGCTCCAATTACTGGAATGAAATGGGCAACTGGCTCAACGGCGTGACGCCGCTGGAGGATGTGGTCAACACCCGGGTGATTTTCGGCAACGTGCCGAAGACATACGTTTCCTACTCCGAAATATACGTCAACCAGCTGACCTTCAGCGGTAACACCCGGCCGTATTATCTGCAGGGTTACGCGGACACCACCCACCTCGGCGCCGGCGGCATCGTCTACTCCCCCGGAGCCGCGGTGCACTCCGCCCTCGCCGGCAGTGTGCAACTGGAGGCCAGCCAGACCTGGAATATTGCGAACGGCACCTTTGAGATCGAGGATGGGATCGGGGACTACTACACCAACGAAAGCTTCAGCTACGTCAGCCATGACTACCAGATCACCAAGACCGGCGCCGGCACCTTGGTGCTCGGAAATTACTCCAATAATTATTGGGGCGGCGGCCTGGTCCTTTCCCAAGGCAAGGTCGTCATCAATTCCGGATATGATTCCTACTCCGACCCCGTGGGCACCGGCACCCTCACGTTCAATGGCGGCACGCTGGTGACAAGGTCTGACTACTACGACGACTACCCGGTATATCTGGAAAACAACGTCGTCAGCAACGGGCTGATCTCGACCCAGAACGAAACCGAGCTGCACATCGGCTATTCCGGCGAAGGCAACAGCACGATCGAGCTCACGGCCAACACCACCATTCAGTCCAACGGCCAGCCCCTGTTCCTCGAGGGCAACATCATCCAGACGGGCGGCGAGGCCGGCACCCCCCGCAGCCTCAACGTCACCGGTTCTGGCGCGGTCGTCCTGACCGGCAGCAACAGCTATACCGGCGGCACTACGGCAACCAACGGCGTGCTCATCTTCGGCAATGCCTATGCCATCCCCAGCAACAACCTCGATTCCAGCTCGGTCGGCCACCTGACCGCGGGGACGAACGGCTACATCGGCTTCGGCGACAGCAGCTACACCAACAGCGTGCAGTCGTATTTCCTCAACGATTTCAACAAGGCGGTCACGATCGGCACGATCGGGCTCGATACCGATCCCGAACTATCCACCCCCAACATCTTCACGGACAGCATTGACCTGTCCGCCGTTCCGACCGGCACCGCGTTCGGCGCCACCGCCCGGCTCGGCTCCGCCACCAGCGCGATCCTCACCGGCACCATCACGCCCCAAGGATCCGAATACCGCTTCGGCGGCGGTGGCGGCTGGCTGCAGGTCGATTCCCAGCTGACGGGCACGCGCGCGCTCGTGGTCGACTCTCCCGCGGCTATGCCGCTCACCCTCCGGCTGACCTACACTGGTAACAACTACACCGGTGGCACGTCGGTGACGAATTCCGCCCTGATTTTCGGTTCGAGCGGAGGCTCCGGCACCTTCCCGAGCGGCACGCGCAATGTCACCATCAACCCGGGCGGCTACGTCGGGTTTGAAATCTGGGGTGACCAGTCTGATGCCAACTTCGTCCTGAACAGCTTGTTGAAGATCAACACTTCCTCCGTAGGTGCGGTTGGCTTTGATGGCAATGGCGGTTACTACATCCTCCCAAACACCGCGCCCATCGACCTCAGCCTCTTCACCAACGCCCTCTACCTCGGCACGTCCACCAAGGGAGTCGAGGGGCCCGGCCTCACACTCAGCGGCACGATCACCCCGGCCGGCGGAGGCACCGCCCCCTATCGTTTCGCCGGCTACAAGGGTGGCGCCCTTGAGGTCGCGAGCACCCTGGCTGGGTCCCGGGCCGTGCATATCGGCGACCCCTCCTCCCCCGCCACTTTCGGGGATTACCTCGACCAGACTTATTCCAAGGTCGCCCTTACCGGCGACAACAGCACGCTCACCGGCCCCATCATGCTCTATGGCGGCCAGCTCATGGTGGGGCAGAGCAATGTTGGGGCGACGACCAATGCCCTCGGCTCCGGCACCCTCGAGGTCACGGGCATGACTCTGCCCGCCGAATGGTCTGGCAACGATGGCGAAGCTCCGACCCCGCGGCTCAGCGCCGTCGCCAGCGGCCTGATCATTCCCAATAACATCAATCTGGGCACCGAACTGAACGTGGGCGGAGACAACAGCTTCACCCTCGCCGGCGGCATCTCCGGCACTGGCGAACTCTACGTCGGTGAGGACAGCGGCAGCGGCTTCACCCTCGGTC
This sequence comes from Lacunisphaera sp., assembly GCA_029945855.1. Classification (GTDB taxonomy): domain Bacteria; phylum Verrucomicrobiota; class Verrucomicrobiia; order Opitutales; family Opitutaceae; genus Lacunisphaera. The sequence continues at coordinate 1,969 of JAQSDJ010000067.1, read as the reverse complement.
TCTCCGGCAACAACTCCTTCAGCGGCGGCGTGTATGTCGCCTCGGGTGCGACCATCAACGTCGGCAGCAACACCGCCCTCGGCACCGGCCCGCTCGGCTTCGGCTATTCCGGCGGATCGATCAACTTCCAGACGGCCGCCCCGGTCATCGGCAGCCTCATGACGAAGGATGAGTATGACTACGCTTATCTACATGCCTCACTGACCAACACCGTCCTGACGATCAATCAATCCTTGGACGGCAAGTTCCGCGGCGAATTCAGATCGGATGCCACCTACCCCGATGATAATCTCCGTCTGGTCAAAAACGGCGCTGGCAACCTGCGCCTGGATGATGGTGGCATGTTTTTCTATCACGGCACGACCGAGGCCACGCTCGCCGGCACCCCCGAGGTCAGCCTGCAGGTCAACCAGGGCACGCTCGTCCTCGGCAACGATTTCTACGTGGAGAGCAGCACCCCCACCGTCTGGGTCCATGGAGGCACGCTGGCCCTGGACAACGCTTACCTCTATAATCCCATCGTGATCGACAACGGCGGGCGCCTCGCCGGCACCGGGCAGCTGAACATGGCGACCATCGGCACCGGCGGCACCCTCTCCCCCGGCTCCGCCCTGGGCGGGCAGATCGGGTTCATGGATTTCTCCAGCCACCTCACCCTCGCGCCGGGCGGCACCTATGAGTGGAACCTCGCGCACAACGGGAACTTCGTTTCCGACCATGTCAACGTCGGCAGCGTCACCACGCTGGAAATCACCGCCACCACCGCGAACAAGTTTACCCTCCGGGCCATCACCCTGGGCGCGGATGGCAACCCGGGCATTTTGGCCGGCGCGATCGGGCCCAATGCCACCTACAGCTGGATGCTGATGTCCGCCCTGGGCATTACGCCCAATGGCGCGGGCTTCGATCCGAATGCCTTCACCCTCGATGTCTCGCAATTCCAGACGGATGTCGGCACCGGTCTCGCCCTCGGCACCTTCAGCGTCAGCCTGGCGAGCGGAGATACCCTGCTCATGCTCAACCTGACCACCTTTGCCGGCATCCCCGAGCCCTCGACGTATGCGCTGCTCGCGCTGGGTCTAGGTTTGCTCGGCTTGACGGCGTGGCGCCAGCGCCGGGCCTGAGAATCACGGCGGGCTCGCCGCGCCGCCGCCCGCAGGACGAAGGCGGGCTGGGATCCTCCGCCGCACTGGGAAAACAAAATGAGTTTCCATTCGGCCGCCGTCCGTCATGCTGCCCGCCATGAACTGGGAACCCTACGTTTGGCTCGGCTGGGCGGTGGTGTATGTCGTTGTTGGCGGCCTGGCGGGCGTCGGCCTCGTGCTGCTGGCGGCCTCCTTCCTGCCCCGGCTGATTGACCGGCTGACGCCCCATCTCGACGAGGGCAAGGAAATCGCCCGCGGCAACCAAGCGGTGGCGATTTATTTCGGTCTCGTCGTCGGGGCCTGCATTCTCGGCGTGAGCCTCGTGATCGCCGCCGCCGTCCTCGGCGGGGTGATCGCCGCGCTGCATTGAACGCGTCTTCCGCCATGTGGCGCCGCCTGATTGCTCTCGCGCTCATTCTGGGCGCCGGGGTGGTGAGCCTGCTGGCGCGCGGGGGCGGCGGCTGCGTCGCCGCCGGCACCCTGATCGACACGCCGGCCGGTCCGCGCGCCGTCGAAACCTTGCAGGCCGGGGATGCGGTCTGGAGCCAGTCGGCCGGCCGCATCGTGCCCGCGACCGTGCAGGCCGTTTACGAGGTGGCACCTGCGGAGTTCATCGAACTGTCCGCCGGCGGCCACACCCTCCGGCTCACCCCCGAACATCCGGTGCAGACCGCCGCCGGGGTGTTCACCTGCGCCGACCGGTTGACGGAACCGGCCGAATTATTCGCCGCCACGGAGCGTGTGGCCCTGACCCAGGTCCGCCACCTGCCGGCGGACCGCCCCGCCTACAACCTCGTCGTCAGCCCCGGCGGCGTGTTCTTCGC
>JAQSDJ010000066.1:24532-50931 GCA_029945855.1 Lacunisphaera sp. | reverse complement strand
CCGGCTACGGCGGCATCGGTCCCAATTTCCTGCCCTGGCTGGTGGCGGCCGTGCCCATGAACTGGCAGCCGCCGCCGGGCGAGCCGCAGGCGCGGCAGCCCATGTCGGCGGCGTGGCCGAGGGAGATTTCGTCCCGGGCAAAGCGCGCGGCGAGGGTCTGCACCTTGGCGGTGTCCTCGGCCTCCTCGGCGAGGAGCGTCACGCCGCCGGGGACGAGCACCGTGGGCAGGTCGGGCGAACCGGCGAGGGCCATCAGCATCGCGGGCAGGCCCTTGTCGCAGGTGGCGATGCCGAGCACACCGCGACGCGTCGGCAGCGAACGGATGAGCCGGCGAAGGACGATGGCCGCGTCGTTGCGGTAGGGCAGGCTGTCGAGCATGCCGGCGGTGCCGTTGGTGCGGCCGTCGCACGGATCGCTCACATAGCCGGCGAACGGAATGGCGCGGGCCGCGGTGAATTCGCGCGCGGCCTCCTCCATCAGCAGGCCGACCTCCCAGTGGCCGGTGTGGTAGCCGAGTGCGACCGGCGAACCGTCGGGGGCCCGGATGCCGCCTTGCGTGCTCAGGATGAGGAATTGTTTCCCCAGCATCGCGGCGGGGGACCAGCCCATGCCGGCGTTCTGGGTCCAGCCGAAGAGATCGCCGCTGGCCATGCGGCGCAGCTGGTCGGGATCGAGCGGCAGGCTCCCGGCGGGCCCGGGCGCGGTGGTCCGCAGCGTATAGATGGCGTCGTCGCCGGACTCGAGGAGGGGATCGCGGCTCATGGGATGGCGCTCAGGCGACGGTGTTCACCAAGGTGCCGATGGGCTCGATGGTGATGCGGATCTCGTCGCCGGCGCGCAGGGTGAAGGCCTCGGGCGGCACGATGCCGGTGCCGGTCAGCAGGTAGGCGCCGTGCGGGAAGGAGTTGTCGCGAAAGAGATATCCGGCGAGCTCGGTGAACGAACGCTTGATCTGGCTGATCGGGGTGGAGCCGGAGAAAACGGCGGTGCCGGCGCGGTTGATGACGATGGCGATGGTGGTGGTGGGCGGCAGCAGCTCGTTGGTCACGAGCAGGCAGGGGCCGAGGGCGGTCGAGCGGTCGTAGACCTTGGCCTGCGGCAGGTAGAGGGGATTTTCGCCCTCGATGTCGCGCGAACTCATGTCGTTGCCGACGGTGTAGCCGAAGAGGCGGCCGTCCCGGTTGAGCGCGAGGGTCAGTTCGGGCTCGGGGACGTTCCATTGCGAGTCGCCGCGGATGCGCACGGGCGTGCCGGGCGCCGCGACGCGGTGCGGGGTGCCCTTGAAGAAAAGCTCCGGCCGCGCGGCCTGATAGACCTTGTCGTAGAACGTGCCGCCGCCGGCGTCCTTGGCTTCCTCCATGCGGGCGGTGCGGCTGCGCAGGTAGGTGACACCCGCGGCCCAGACTTCCTGCCGGCCGATGGGAGCCCCCGGGGCCGCCGGCAGCGTGGCGGGGTGTCCGCTCACCCAGGCCTTGTCGGCGAGGGCCACGGGATCGGCGGCGAGGAAAAGATCGTCGAGCGTGAGAGGGATGCCGGGTGCGCGGACTTGAGCATCTTGCGCGAGAACGAGACCGGAAGGATCGGAATAGATGCGAATCATGGGGCGGGGGTCCCTCCTTGAAACCGACCGCGGGCGGGATTGTCGAGCCACCACCCCGCGGTCTCCCCTGACAATCCGCTCTCACAGTAGACGGTCGCCGGATGAAACAACGGGGAAAAAGACTGCAATCCGGGCGGCAGCGGAGGCCCGTTCGGCCGGAAAATCCGCAAGCATTAGCAAAACAATTGCCGGCGATGAGTTGAAGGCGGCTCGTTCAGGCTCCGCGGCCAACTGGGCCGGCTGCATCCGTTTAGGACAATCTGGCGGCGGCCGGCGATCAGCGACGACCGGACCGGCCGGGCGGAACCGGCGAGGTCGGCGGGCGAATCCGGGGCATTTCTTGAACGGGCCGCCCAATAGGAGTATTAATAGGCCATGGCGGATACATCGGGCATCAGCGACAGGACGGACCGGCGTGCGGCCGGAGAGATCGCCCGGGACGAGACAGTGAACCGCCGCGGACCTTTCCCAATCTGATTATGAATCCATACATTGAAACCATGCAGCAACTGCAGCGACGACTGCAGTCAGGAACCAAGGCGGGCGTCGAGAAATTGCGCGGTCAGGTGCCGGCGCCGGTGCTTGATCACTTCGACCGGCTGATCGCCCAAGGCCGCAAGGGTGTGGCCGAGGTCAATCACGGGGTCTGTGGCGGCTGCCATCTGCGCCTGCCGGCGGCGGTGGTGGTGCCGAGCGCTGAACACGATGACCTGGAGATCTGCGAAAATTGCGGCGCCTATCTGATCTTCCCGACCGCGGAGGTCGTGCCGGTCGAGCCGCCGGTCGTCCGCAAGCGTCGCCGTCGGACGGTGGCCTTGGTCTGAGTCGGGATCATGCAGTTGATCGGGGTGGAACCGGTCCTTCAGCCTTCGCCAGGCCTATGGGTGACAGGCCGGACCAGTTTGCCTTGTCGTGCGTCTAACAACCCGTCCGGAGGCCGGGTTCCACCATTCGGTGCGCGGTTCTTTCGTGGCGATTGGCTGTCCAACTGCATGAATTCGCTGAGGTAACGGAGGGCGGATTTCCTGCCGGAAAAAACGTGGTGGAACCTCAGCGCGGGCAGCAAGCTACAGTCGGAGGTGATGGCCGATTTTCGTGCGCAACAGCTCGATCAACTCCGGGTCCATGAACCGATAGTCGTCGGGGATGCGGAGCGTGAGGAGTTTCTTGCCGGCAAGTTCCAGCGGGAATTTCTCCTGCAGCCGGTCGGCATGCTTTTTCTCCATGCAGAAAATCATGTCCGCCCAGCCCAGATGGCCCGCGGTGACCTTGCGGCGGGCGCCGTTTTCCGTGCCCGCGCTGCGGGCCTCGTAGCGCGGATGGCCCTGGAAGAGCGACTCGGCGGTGGGACTCCGCCACTGATTGGCCGAGCAGACGAAGAGGAGCTTGGTTTTCAGGCGGAAAAAAGGCCGGTCGAAAACCGGCCCGGTGTCAGATGAGCCCGAGCTTCATCTTTCCTTCCTCGGAGATCATGCTCTGGTTCCAGGGTGGTTCCCAGGTGATGCGGACATCCGCGTTGGCGACGCCGGGGACGAGCAGGATTTTGTTCTTGGCGTCCTCGGCGATGGCCGGGCCCATGCCGCAGCCGGGCGCGGTGAGCGTCATGGCGACGTCGACCTTGTGGCCGCCGTCGTCCGCCTTCGAGATGTCCATGGTGTAAACCAGGCCGAGATCGACGATGTTGACGGGGATTTCCGGATCAAACACCTGGCGCAGCTGCGCCCAGACGGCCTCGGGATCGGGGGAGCCGTCGGCGAGGGTGTCACCCTTGACGGTGTTGTCGGTGACTTTTTCGCCGATGGCGTCGGCGTCCTTGCCGTCGAGGCGGAACAGGCCGGTGTTGGTCTGCACCGTGTAGCTGCCGCCGAGGACCTGATGGATGAAGACCTTGTCGCCGGCGGCGAGGGTCTGCTTGTCGCCGCTGGGGATCTGCGTCGCGGTGACTTCGCGGGTGAGGGTGCGTTCGCGGTTGTCGGTCATGGTGGAAGTAGCGGGTAGTGAGTAGCGGGTAGCGAGTAGAAGGGAAGCGGTAGTGGAATGGCGATGGGTTATGCTCGCTACTCACTGCTCGCTACTGGTTTCATTGCTTAAACTTTTCCCGGATGATCTCGGTCAGGATGTCGTGGAGTTCCTGGTGCTCGATCTTGCCGAGGACTTCCTCGAAGAAGCCGAAGACGAGCAGTTCCTGCGCCTGGGCGGCGCGGATGCCGCGGGATTCGAGATAGAATTCCTGCTCGCGGTCGATGCGGGCGGAGGTGGCGCCGTGGGTGCAACGGACGTCGTTGGCCTGGATCTCGAGGCCGGGGAGGGAGTTGGCCTCGGCCTCGTCGCTGAGCATCAGGTTGCGGTTGCTCTGGTAGGCGTCGGTCTTCTGCGCGTCGGGATCGACGACGATCAGGCCGGAGAAGATGGTCTTCGCCGCGTCGAGGAGCGCGTTCTTGTAGAGGAGATTCGAGCTGGTGTTCGGGGCCTGGTGGATCTGCAGCGTGCGCTGGTCGAACTCCTGGGTGCCGTGGGCCACGGTGAGGGCGAGCATCTCCGAGTGCGCGCCCGGCGCGGACAACTGAGAGAAACTCTCGTGCCGCGCCTGGCGCGCACCGGCGTGGAGATTGAGCGAAAGCACCTTGGCGTCGCGCCGGGCGACGGTGGCGTTGAACTGGAAGGAAAGCGTCCCGCGGCTCCAGTCCTGCATGGCGATATAGGTGACCGCCGCGCCGTGGCCGGCGTAGAGGTCGTTGCCGCCGCAGGCGAACTGGTTGAGCGGCAGGCCGGGGGCGAAGTTTCGCGAGCCGGCGTCGGAGCGGAAGAAGTCGGCGACGGTGATCTTCGCGTTGTCCTCGGCGATGACGAGCGTGTGCGGGAAGACGGCGGCGCCGTTGCCGCAGGCGTAGTGGAACACGCCGACCGGCAGGGCGGCCTCGACGCCCTTGGGCACGTAGATGAAGGCGCCGTCCTCAAGAAAGGCCTCGTGCAGCGCAGCGAACTTGTCGGAGCCGAGCTTGGACGGCTGGGTGAGCAGGTGCGACTTCACGAGGTCACCGTGTTGCAGCAGCGCATTCTGCAGGGTGTCGAAGATGATGCCGCGGTCGCCGGCGGTGGTGAGCGGCTGGTGCGCGACGAGCCGGTTGTTGGCGAACACGAGGTGACCGGCGCCGGTGACGCCGAGCTCGCGGTGCTGCAGCTGGTCGCGACCGACGGCTGCGGGCAGGTGGAAGCCGTCCAGCGTGAGGGTGGCGAGGTTGGAGAAGCGCCAGCCCTCGTCGGTGCGCCGGGGCATGGGCAGCGCCGCGAACCGCGCGTAGGCGGCGCGCTTGCGGTCGAGCCACCAGGACGGGAGATGCTTCACGCGCTCTAGGTGCGCCGCGAAGGCCTCGGCGGTGAAGGAGCCGGTGAGGCTAGTGGCTGCGGTAGTGGGAGCGGAGATCGATGATGCCATGGGCAATGTGCGATAAAGGGCTGAAGGGCTGAATAGCTGAAGGACTGAACTTTCGGCTGAAGGTGAAAGCGGTCCGGGCATTTCAGCCCTTCAGTCTTTCAGTCTTTCGCGGCGTCAGCCGACGCTCCCTTCCATTTCGAGGTCGATCAGGCGTTTCAATTCCACGGAGTATTCCATCGGGAACTCGCGGGCGAGGTCGTTGATGAAACCGTTCACGGCGAGGCTCATGGCCTGCGCCTCGGTCAGGCCGCGGGACTGCATGTAGAAGATCATGTCCTCGGAAACCTTGGACACGCTCGCCTCGTGCTGCGTGGCGTTGCGGTCGCCCTTCACCGAGATGGCGGGATAGGTGTCGGTGCGGCTGTTGGTGTTGATCAGCAGCGCGTCGCACTCGGTGTTGTTCTTGCAGCCCTTGAGGTGCTTCGGGATGTGGACGACGCCGCGGTAGGTCGAGCGGCCCTGGCCGACGGAGATGGACTTGGCGATGATGTTGGACGTCGTGTTGTTGGCGGCGTGGATCATCTTGGCGCCGGTATCCTGGTGCTGGCCATCGTTGGCCAGCGCGATGGACAAAACCTCGCCGCGGGCGCGCTCGCCCTTCAGGACGACGCCCGGGTATTTCATGGTGAGGCGGCTGCCGATGTTGCAGTCGATCCACTTGATCTCGGCGTCCTCGTGCGCGACGCCGCGCTTGGTGACGAGGTTGAAGACGTTGTTCGCCCAGTTCTGGACGGTGATATATTGGATCTTGGCGCCCTTGAGCGCGACGAGCTCGACCACCGCGCTGTGCAGCGTGGAGGTGGAGAACTTCGGGGCGGTGCAGCCCTCCATGTAGACGACCTCGGCGCCCTCGTCGGCGATGATGAGGGTGCGCTCGAACTGGCCGAAGTTCTCGGCGTTGATGCGGAAGTAGGCCTGCAGCGGCTGCGCGACCTTCACGCCCTTGGGGACGTAGATGAAGGAGCCGCCGGAAAACACGGCGCTGTTGAGCGCGGAGAACTTGTTGTCGCCGGTCGGGATGACTTTGCCGAAGAATTTCCGGAAGATCTCCGGATGCTCGCGCAGGCCCTCGGTGGAATTGCAGAAGATGACGCCCTGCTTGGCCACGATCTCCTTGATGTTGGAGTAGGCGGCCTCGGAGTCGAACTGGGCCTCGACGCCGGCGAGGAACTTGCGTTCCTGCTCGGGAATGCCGAGGCGTTCGAAGGTCTTCTTGATGTCGTCCGGCACCTCGTCCCAGGTGCGCTTGGGCTTCTGGCCCTGCGAGAGATAATAGCGGATCTTGTCGAAATTGATGTTCTCGAGGTCCTTCGTCGCCCAGTGCGTGGGCATGGGTTTCGAGCGGAAGGTCTTCAGCGCGGCGAGGCGGAACTCGAGGATCCATGGCGCCTCCTTCTTGACGGTGCTGATGTAGCGGACGGTGTCCTCGCTGAGGCCGGTGCCGGCATCGAACGCGTAGTCGACCTTGTATTGGAAGTCGCCCTTGGTCTGGTCGATGCCGACGACGGGATTGTTCTCCTCGGCAACGGCGGTCTCGATTTCGGTCGGTGGTTTCATGGCGGAAATTTGGAAGTGGTGTTTGGTGCGGGCACCGTTGCTGGCTGCTGCCAGCCCGGTGTTTGTCCGGGCCGGTCGCCCGGCAAATCAGGCGGTCGCGGCGGCGAATTCTTTCTTCACCCAGTCGTAGCCCTTGGCCTCGAGCTCGAGGGCGAGGGACTTGTCGCCGCTCTTCACGATGCGGCCGGCATACATCACGTGCACGAAGTCCGGCACGATGTAGTCGAGGAGGCGCTGGTAGTGGGTGATGAGGAGGATGCCGGGGGCGGACGGGCCGGAGCGCTGGGCGTTGACGCCCTCGGCGACGATGCGGAGTGCATCGATGTCGAGGCCGGAGTCGGTTTCGTCCATCAGCGCGACCTTGGGCTCGAGCATGGCCATCTGGAGGATCTCGCAGCGCTTCTTCTCGCCGCCGGAGAATCCCTCGTTGACGGAGCGCGAGGTGAACTTCCGGTCGATCTTCAGGAGGTCCATCTTGGCGTAGAGGCGCTTGTAATAGCCGGAGGCGTCCAGTTCCTCGCCCTCGGCCATGCGGGCCTGCACGGCGGCGCGGAGGAAGTTGGCGATCGAGACGCCGGGGATCTCGCTCGGGTATTGGAAGGCGAGGAACAGGCCGGCGCGGGCGCGCTCGTCGGGCTCCATCGCGAGGACCGACTTGCCGTCGAGGAGGACGTCGCCGCCGGTGATGGTGTAATCCGGGTGGCCGGCGATGGCCTTGGCGAGGGTGCTCTTGCCGGTGCCGTTCGGGCCCATGATGGCGTGCACTTCGCCCTGCTTGATCGTCAGGGTGAAGCCCTTGACGATGGGCTTGTCGCCGATGCTGATGTGAAGGTCTTTGATTTCGAGTTGGCTCATGGGAAAATCAGTTGGTGCCGTGCGTGAGGGTGGGGGCGGCCTTGCCGCGGAAGGTCAGGTCGATGCTCCGGGCGTCGAAGCCGGCGGGCAGGACTTCCTTGAGGCGGATCATGAGGTCTTCCGGCAGATGCACATCGTGAATCTCGCCGGTGGCCTCGTCGTGAAAATGGGCGTGCTGGTCCAGGTTCGGGCAGTAGCGGGTCGGGGCGCGCTCCAGGTTGACCTGGCGGATCAGCCCGCACTGGACGAGCGTGTCGAGACAGTTGTAGACGGTGGCCAGCGAGATGGTCGGCATGGACGACTTCACCCGGGCGAAGATCTCGTCGGCGGTTGGGTGGTCGCGCTTTCCCAAAATGACCTTGAGCACGACCTCGCGCTGGGGGGTGGGGCGGACATCACAGGATTTGAGCCGCTCGCTCAGGATCGCGTGGTTTTGTTTGGCAGAGGACATGGCGTGGGAGGAGTTTCAAAGCCAAGCCAAAAGAGACTGGGTTTCAAGTAGGAATTAGAATTATTCCAAATAAGAATACAGACCGATGGTGTGGAGTAGTTTACATTGTCACAAATTTATCCGTGCCAACACCAATGCCAGGGTTCATGGCCGATGCCATGGGCATTTTTCTGCGGATAGGAGAGATGGTAGCCGAAGCGGGCCGCATGATTATTCAGCCAGCGAAACTCGGCCGTCTGTGCGAAATCCTCGTCCAGCGCGCAATCCTCCGGCGAGCCGACATCGATCGCGCGGCCGGTGTGGTGTTCACTGCAACCCGGCGCGGCGACAAGGTGCAGGACATCGGTGATATTTTGCCCCGCGGCCAGTTTCCGGCGGATTAGCCGCGCTTGCCGCGCCACACTGCGATGGCCGGAGATCGGCAGCAACGTCACGCCGTCATCGGCGGCGGCGGCAACCATGCGCCGCCAGGCGGCGGCGGCGCGCGGGGCGAGTCGCACGGGCTTGCCGTCGTCCGCGGCCGGGCCGATCGACACGAGCGCGCGCGCCTCGCGTTGCACCGGCATGTGCCGCGACCGGGCATAGTCGGCCGGGATGCCGAGCCGGGCCCAGAGTTGGAGCAGTGCCTGCTTGTTCATCTGTTTTTGTAGGGCTGCCGCTTGTCGGCAGGCCGTGGCCTGGCGGCGAGCGCCGGCCCTACACAGGAAGACCTAAGCTCAGGCCTCTTTCCCGGCCAGCCAGCGCTCGGCCTCGATCGCGGCCTGGCAGCCCATGCCGGCGGCCGTGATGGCCTGGCGATAGTGATGGTCGGCGCAATCGCCGGCGACATAGACGCCGGGCGTCTTTGTCTGGACCTGGCTGTGGCCGGCGGGAACGAAATAACCCTGCTCGTCGGTGTCGACGGCGTCCTTGAACGCCGCCGTGTTCGGCTCGTGGCCGATGGCGACGAAAATGCCCTTCACCGGCAGCACGGTCTCGGCGCCGGTCTTGACGTGCTTCACCTTCAGGCCGCTGACGGCGCCCTCGGCGACGCCCTCGACGCTCACCGGCACGCTGTCCCACACCGGTGAGATCTTCGGGTGCGAGGTGGCGCGGTCGGCCATGATCTTCGAGGCGCGCAGGGTGTCGCGGCGGTGGACGAGATAGACCTTGCTGGCGAAACGGGTGAGGAACAGCGCCTCCTCGGCCGCGCTGTCGCCGCCGCCGATGACAGCGACGTCCATCTTGCGGTAGAACGCGCCGTCGCAGGTTGCGCAGGTCGTCACGCCCTTGCCGCCGTAAAGCTCCTGCTCGCCCGGGATGCCGGTGAGGCGCGGCGAGGCGCCGGTGGCGACGATGACGGTCTTCGCCTTGATCTCGCGGTCGGCGAGCTTGAGCGTGTAGGGCCACGCGGTGGTGTCGAGGCCGGTGACCGTGCCGCTCTCGTAGCGCGTGCCGAATTTCTCCGCCTGCTTGCGCAGGTTCTGCATCAGCTGGTAGCCGTCGATGCCCTCGGGGAAGCCCGGGAAATTCTCGACCTCGGAGGTCGTGGTCAGCTGCCCGCCGGGCAGGGCGCCCTCGATGACGAGGGGCTGCAGGTTGGCGCGGCCGGTGTAGATGGCGGCGGTGAGGCCGGCGCAGCCGGTGCCGACGATGACGACGTTTTCAACTTTGGCGGACATGGGATAAGGTCGCCCAAATGAGCCCAACAATTCCGCCAGCGCAACCCCGGAGATAAGGCTGGGCCGAAAGAGCCAGGGGGGGCCTCAGGCAAGGGCCTTGCCCAGCGCTTCCACGATTTGCGCGTAACCGAAAGGTTTGTCCACGAGGCCGGAGACTTTCAGGGTGGCGATGGCGTCAGCGGTCTGGTTGTCAACCCGGCCGCTCATGATGAGGATGGGTAGATCCGGGGCCTCGTGGCGGATTGCCTGGACCAGCGTCAAACCATCCATGCCCGGCATGTGCAGGTCGGAAATGACCAGGGCGATGGTGTTTCGGTGGGCCTTGAACAAGGCCAGACCGGACTCACCCTCCGCGGCCATCAGCACCTTGAGCGAAAGACGCCGCAACGTGTTGTCGAGGAGGCGGCGGATGTTCTCCTCATCTTCCACCACGAGCACCGTGCGGTCCAGGCCCGCGAAGCTGCCTGGCTGGACCGTGGTGTCGCCCGCGGCGAGCTTGTCTCCCGCCGGCAGGAGCAGACGGAACCGGGTGCCTTGGCCAGGCTCGCTCTCGACCCGGATGAAGCCGCCGTGGCTGCGGACGATGCCCAAGCTGGTGGACAGGCCGAGTCCGGTGCCCAGTTCAGCCGACTTGGTGGTGAAAAATGGCTCAAAGATGTGTTCCAGCATCTCGGGTGGGATGCCGGTGCCCGAATCCGCGACCTCGATCAGCACATAGCGGCCCGGCGCCACGTCCGGCCAGGCCGCGCGGCTGGTGGCGTCCACCATGAGATTGTCGGCGCTCAGGACGAGTGTGCCGCCGTTGGGCATGGCGTCGCGGGCGTTCACGCAGAGGTTGAGCAGCACCTGGTGCAGCTGGGTGGCGTCGCCCAGGATCGGACTCACCAGCCGGGCCGGACGCGATTCGAAGAGGATGGATTTGGGAAACGTGCTGCCCACGATCCGGCCGATTTCGTCGAGCAACCGCGGCACGGCGAGCGGCTGCCTTTCCCCGGCGATACCGCGGCCGAAAGTGAGCAGCTGGCGCAGCATGCCGGCGCCGCGCTTCACGCTCGAACGCACGCTGGCGAGCAATTCCGGGCTCGGTCGGGAGTCGGCATGTTGCAGCTCCTCCAGGAACATGGTGATCGGCGTCAGCATGTTGTTCATGTCATGGGCGACCCCGCCGGCGAGATTGCCGAGGCTCTCGAGGCGCTGCGCCTGCAGGCGCTGCTGCTCCTGTCGTTTCAGCTCGGTGACATCCCGGGCGACAATCACCCGGAGCGGTGCGACCGCTGGGGTCGGCAGGGTTTGTTCGCGGATTTCCACCTCCACCAGCCGGCCATCCCGGCAACGATACCAGCGCAAATCCGGCGTGGTCCGGTGCAGGGGATGAGCCGACCCACCGGGTTCTGACTCCAGGTCGCCCAGCCGCATGCCCCGAAGCTCCTCGTGCCGGTAGCCGAGCATTTTTACCGCCCCGTCGTTGACATGGGTGAGGCGGCCGGTGCCCGTGTCGAGGATGAACACGGCGTCCTCGATCGCGTTGAACGCGGCGAAGACCTGGCGCAAGGTCTGCTCGTGCTGGAGGGACGTCTCGACCAGCAGGCCGAGACGGGTGAACTCCTGGCTGCTGCCGCGCAGTTGTTGCAGGGGCGCGGGGCTGCGTTGCGCCAGACTGGACTCCAGCACCCCAAGCGGCCGGACCACCCAGTAGCGGGCGGCAAAGTAAAATGCGACCAGCGCGACGAGGCCAAAGGCGGTGGAGATCAGCAGATCCACCTTGCTGTCGATGCGCATTTGCTGGAGCGCGACCGGGAGGTGGCGGACTTCCAGCACCTGGACCGGCTGTCCCCGCCAATCGGACAACTTTTTGCTCGTTGTTACCGCCATCAGGTCACCCGGTTTGTCCCGGCCGGACTCGCTGGCGGGGCCCAGGCTGGCCTGGCCGTCGGCCAGGAGGGAAAGTTTTTGCAGGAAGGCATCGTCCCATAGGCGGGCGGCAAACAACCAGCCGCCGGCCGCGGACACCGGGGCGTTCAGGTCGGACGGCCGGATGGGGGCGCCGCGGATTTCGAGGAGGCGGCCGTCGGGCGTGAGGGCAAAGAAATGCGACTCGGTCAGGCCGGTGGCGATTTCAGCCAGCGCGGCGGGGGGCAGGGGGAACGGCCGCAATTCCGGGTGGTCCGCCACCACCGTGGCGAACACCTCGGTCAGATCGGGATGGAAAACCCAGGCGACATCCGTCTGGTGCGTGACCAGGACGTCGGTGAGGTTGATCCGGGCCCACTCGGCCTCGGGCTTCGCGACGAAAGCGATCATTTCATCCCACGGGGAATAGTCCGTCACAAAGACGTTCATCGGGTTGCCCGTGATCTCGAGGAGATTGTCCACCAGGATCGCGCGTTCCGTGGTCATGCTTTGCTGAAGGTGGCCGATCTCCCGTTCATCCCAGCGCAATTGCAGCCACAAGCTCGCGAGCAGGGCCGCCATCACGGTCGTGATCAGCACCACGAAGCGCAGTTGAATGGACATGATATTTTAGGGAGAGAGGACCGGGGGACAAATATCGGCACAATCTCCGGGGAACCTGAGGTGACCCGTGCAGCTTAGGCGTGATGGTCGGGGGTTGGCGAGTCTGGGTTTGGCCGGATAATCCGGCCGGGCTGCCGCCGGCGGGTGCATTGGCGTGGCTTTTCGCGGCCAACGCCTTTCAAGTTCATGCCATGCCCGCGACCACGCTACACGAGCGCCTGTTCAAGATCGACACCCACATCGACACGCCGACCGCGAGCCTGCTGAAAGCCGGCTGGGATTTCGCCGCGCAACACGACTTCGCCGCCGACGGCACCCAATGCGACCTGCCGCGCATGGCCGGGAACATCGACGCCCTGGTCTTCGCCGTCTACACCACGCAGGCGGCGCGAACGCCCGCCGGCTTCGCGCTGGCCCACGACGGCGCCGTGCGGGCCTTCGACCGCACGCATGAGGTCATCCGGCAGAACAGCGCGCATTGCGGCCTCGCGCTCACCGCAGCCGACGGTCCGCGGCTCAAGGAAGCGGGACGTCACGCGCTCTATCTCAGCATCGAGAACGGCTACTCGCTCGGGCTCGACGCGGGCCAGGTCGCGAAATTCCATGCGCGCGGGATGCGCATGCTCGGCTTCACCCACATGCTGAACAACGACCTCGCCGATTCGTCCACCGATCCGCGCGGCGCGGAGTGGGGCGGGCTGAGCCCCCTCGGCCGCGAGGTCGCCGCCGAGTGCAACCGGCTCGGCGTCGTGCTCGATGCTTCGCACGCTTCGGATGCGGCGCTGCGGGACCTGCTGGCGATTTCCCGGGCACCGGTCGTCCTTTCGCACTCGGGCTGTCGCGCGGTGTGCGACCACCCGCGCAACATCGGCGACGAGCTCCTCCGCGCGCTGGCGGCGCAAGGGGGCGTGTTGCAGATGAACGCGCTGCCTGTCGCCGTGGTGCCCGCGCCTGAGGACGGTCGCACCGCGGCGCTGGCGGCATACCTGCTGCGGCTCAAGGACGCCGTGCTCACGCCGGAGCTGCAGGCCACGCTCGGCGCCGAGTGGCACCGCCTCGACACGCTTTATCCCAACCCGCCCGCGACCCTCGATGACTACGTCGCGCATGTCGTGCACGGCGTTGAGGTGGCGGGCATCGACCACGTTGGCATCGGCTGCGATTTCGATGGGGGTGGCGGGGTGACGGGCCTGAACGACGTCAGCGACTACCCTAACCTCACGCAGGCGCTCGTCGCCCGCGGATTCACCGAGGCGGACCTCGCGAAGCTTTGGGGCGGCAACACGCTGCGCGTCATGCGCGCCTGCGAGCAGGCCGCGGGGTGAAGTGCGCGCTCCGCCGAAGGCCGGCTAGGCGGTGCGCGGCTCGATCACGACCTCGCTGCGGATGGAGGCGGCGATGAAACACTCCTCATGCGCGGCGTGGTGCAGGGCATCGAGCGCGGCGCGGTCGGGCCGCTTTGCGCCACTGAAGATGGCGAGCGGGTGCAGCGCAACCTTCGTCATCGCCAGCTTCCCGGCGGCATTTTTCTCCATGACGCCCACGGCGTCGTCCGCATAGGCATCCACGACATAGCCGCGCATCGCGGCGATGGAGAGGAACCAGAGCATATGGCAGCTCGAGAGGCTGGCGACGAACGCCTCCTCGGGATCGACGGCGGTGGCGTCGGACATCGGCAGCGGCACGACGTGCGGCGAGGCCGAGGCGGGCACCGTGGTGCCGCCGTCAAACTGCCACGTGTGCGCGCGGCTGTAACGGTTGTCGGTGAACTTCTGTTCGCCCCGGTTCCAGCGAATCCCGGCGGTGTAGGTGGCCATGCGGTCATTCAGCCGTTTCCCGGGCCCGCCGCAAGCCGGCGGCGATGCCCGACCGGCACAGCAGGCGTTATTTTGCGGTCCGGCGGACTTGCGCTTGCCGGCGGAGCGGGCCGTGGCAGCCTCGCCGAGGATGAAGGTGTTTCTCTTCAGTGCGACCGCGCCCGATGGGAGGAAGGTCCATGAACGCATCGAGGCGGCCGGCCTCGACCAGGCCCGCTACACGCTCGAGATCCGCCGCTATCGTGACATCGAGTTCCTGACGGACGAGAACGCGGCGGACATCCAGCGCTCCGCGACCGCCGGCACCGGGGTGCCCGAGGCCGATCCCGAGGTCTGGACGGCCGAGTCCGAGGCGGAGTCGCACCGCCGGCAAGGCGTGGCGGTCAAGATCTGGTGGGCCTTCAAGCAACACTCTCTCATCTTCGGCGTGCTGGCGCTGGCGAACCTTCTCTCGTGGCGCAGCGGCCCGCCTTTCGGCTGGCTCGACTGGCTTGGGTTTGCCGCCACCCCGCTCTACGGCCTGGTGTTTGTGAAGCTGGTCACGCCCATGATCCTGTTCCAGCTGATCCTGGAGGCGGCGGTCTGGCACGATTGGAAAAAACTGCGCCGGCTCATCGGTGGCGCGCGGTGGCTGCGGAAGGTCACCGTCACGGGCATCCCCGAGCTGGAACTGGACATCCGCGAGGCCACGGCGCTGGCGGCCGGGGGCCGGCTGGACGAGGGTCTGGCGCTGATGGAGCGGCACCGCGGCCGGGCCGAGCTGGCCGAATATCTTTTCCTCTCGCGCCTGTCGGGCCTCTACGATGTGGCCGGGCAATACGACCGCGCGCTGGCGCTGATGGAGGAATCCGCGGCGAAAGGCCCGGGCGGCGTCAGCGAGTGGATCGACGTCGCGATGGTGCGCATCCGCCGGAAGCACGATGCCGCCGGCGCGCGGGTCGCACTGGAGCGGCTCACGGACAAGGAGGTCCCCGCGCTCGCCCAGGCCGTCCGGCTGATCGTCGAGGGATTGATCCTGGTCGAGGAGCGCGACCACGAGCGGGCGGTGGAATATTTCCGCGCCGGGCTGGAGAAGCTGCAGGTCGCGGCCGGCAACCCGCTCGCACTCGCGCTCTTCGCGGAGGCGCGCGCCGGCACGGTCATCGCCCTCGCCCGACTGGGCCGGAAGGAGGCGGCCCGGAAGATCCTGGCCGGGGAGCGGCCGCTGCTGGAGGCGCGGAAGGAGACGGACCTGCTCGCCCGGTGCGACGCCGCCTTGGCGGGGTAGCGGCCGGGGTGTTGTTCCCCACCGGCTCCGGCACGAAATATATAATTGCACGGCGCGGGAAAACTCCGCATCAACTCCGGCCGTGAACCGCTCCGCCTCCATTCGCTCGAATCAGACGACCACCAAGATGGTCGCCTCCAAGCGTCTTTGGCTGCCTGCCCGGGCTCGGCGAAGCATGGTTCACACGTAATCCGCAAATTTCAAAACCACTTCCAACCGAGCCCGACTCCTCCGAGTCGGGCTTTTTGTTTTTCCACCACCCAACCCGTCCCGCCCATGTCCCAGCTCCTCGCCCTCCCCCCGCCTGCACCCAGACTGCAGATGGAACTCCCGGCCGTGTCATTCTTCGGACGCTCGTTCGAGGAATATACGCGCTTCTTCGCGCTCGACCCGGCGGCGCTGCGCCGGACCGCCGTGCTCGATGTCGCCGCCGGCCCGTCGTCCTTCACGGCCGAGGCCGTCCGGCGCGGCATTGACGCCGTGGCGGTCGACCCGCTCTACGGCCGCCCGGCCGGGTCGCTCGCGGCGCAGGTGCGCGCGGACTACCACCGGATGTTCGCGCAGATGCGCGCGAAGCCGCGGCTGTTCCGGCTGAGGTCCTTTCCGTCCCTCGCCGCCGCGGAGGCCGACCGGCGCCTCGCGGCCCGGCGTTTCCTCGCGGACTATGATGGCAACGACCGGCACGGCCGCTATGTGCGCGCGGGGCTGCCCGTGCTGCCGTTCCTCGACCAGGGCTTCTCGCTCGTGCTCTGCGCCCACCTGCTGTTCATCTACGCGGCGCGCTTCGACTACGCGTGGCATCTCGCGGCCTGCCGCGAGCTGGTGCGCGTCTCGACCGGAGAGGTGCGGATTCATCCCGTGTGCGGCGCCGGCGGCCGGCCTTATGCGGAACTCGGCCGCCTGCGGGCCGACCTGGCCGCCGACGGCGTGCGCAGCGAGGTCGTCGCCGTGGACTACGAGTTCTTCGCCGGGAGCAACAGCATGCTCGTGCTCCGGCGCGACCGGAACCTGCGGCGGGCGGGGGCGGCCTGACGGATCTCCGGGGAGTTCCGGCGAAACCGGCCCGTCAACCGGCGCGCGGCGGCGGCGGGGGCGCCGGGGGCAGGATGATGCCCTCGGCTTCCATCTGGGCCCGCACGACCCCCTGGTAGCAGTCGGGACAGATGGAATGGCTGAACTGGCTGCCGGTGCGCTCGTGGATGTAGCCTTCGATCTGCTGCCAGTAGTTGTGGTCGTCGCGGATCTTTTTGCAGTAGGAACAGATGGGCAGGAGGGCCTCGAGCCGCTGCACGCGCGAGGCCCACTGGATGATGCGCTCGGCCACGCGCAGGCGCATCCACAATTCGGCGGGATCGAGGGGCTTGGTCAGGAAGTCGTCGATGCCGGCCTCCGCCGCCTCCCGCCGGTTCTCCCCGGTGGCGCCGCGGGCCGTGAGCAGGATGAAGTAGGTGTAGGGAATGTCGGTGCGGGCCCGGATGCGCCGGCACAATTCCAAGCCGTCGACCTGCGGCATCATCCAGTCGCTCACCAGCACGCTTACGGGCGCTGTCTGCCACAATTGCCAGGCGGCCTCGCCGTTTTCCGCCTCGATGACCTCGTGGCCCAGATGCTGCAGCGCCCGCCGCAGGATCGTGCGGGCGATGACATCGTCTTCCACGGCGAGGACTTTCATCGGGAGGGCAGGGCCGGTTTGGCGCCGGCTGGCCCACGGCCGGCGAAGCCCGTGCGGGACACCTGATGAAATTTCGTCTGACGGTTTTTGATAGTGCGGGCGAGCCTGCGTGAAGCGGTTGGGCAAGTCTAGTCGATAGCAACGTCCGCCCGCCGCCGGCGGGCGGACGGGGGAAAGGAGGCCGGGACCGGATGGCCCGCTGCATTTTCCCGCGGGTGGGATGCGAGGGTTTCGCATTTGAGGCGCGGCGTGCGGGACCGGCGGGACGCCGCTTGCTTTTCTCGTTTGGCTGTAACCCCTAGCGGACTCGCCGTGTTATTGGCACGGGCGATGCAATCCTGCCCCACACAACGCGACGACTACGAACGCCCACGCTCCGGGCTGACACAACTCCCGTAGCACAACCACCATGATCCCGCCTGCTCCGCTCACGCGGAGTTTCAGCCATGAAAACAAGAAACCTAGTCCTCGCCACCGCCTTCTTGGGCGGCCTGCTCTCCGTCCCGGCTTTCGCCACCACCACGGCTGCGCATTTCCAGACCAATGCCGCCCTGCCGCTCGAACTCCCCGTGCCGGCCAAGATCGTTAGTCCCACCGATCTGCCGCGCACCTTCCAGCGGGTGACCGTCATGGTCTCGCTCGTCATCGATGAGACGGGCCAGCCGCGCGACATCCGGATCGTGTCGGCGCGGGACCGGGCGCTGACCCGGAGCCTGGTCTCCGCGATTTCGCAGTGGCAGTTCACGCCGGCGCGCCGGAATGGTGCGCCTGTGTCCGTCAAGGCCATCCTGCCGCTCGAGGTCATCGAGGCCTGAGACGCGGGCCGGTCCGGCCGGCGTGCGGCCCGCGGGCCGCACGCTCCGGCCGCCGGGGAAATCCCGCGAACGGGATGCGCGGGTTTCAGATTCGAAATAGTGCGTCCCGCGATCTGCGTCCGTTTTTTTATTTTCTCCTTGGGCTGCAACCGGAAGCGACCTTGCCGTGTTGTTGGCACGGGCGCTGCAAAGAGCCTGGCACACTACACTGACAAAATACCGCCAACGCCCCGGGCCAACGTCCGGGACCTGTCATCCACAACCCCCGCAACTGATCCGCTCGCGCGGAATTCCCTCCATGAAATCAAAGACCATCGTCCTCGCCACCGCCCTCCTCGGCGGTCTCCTGCTCTCCACCAGCGCCTTCGCCGCCACCGCGGCCGCTCATCACGAAGCCACCGCCAGCCTGAAGTTCGTCAATCCGGCGCCGGCCAAGGTCGTGTCGCCCACCAATCTGCCGCGCACCTTCGAGGGCGCGACCGTCATGGTCTCGATGGTCATCGACGAGGCCGGCCTGCCCCGCGACATCAAGGTCGTGTCGACCCGCGACCGCCAGCTCACCAAGAACCTGGTTTCCGCCGTGGCGCAGTGGCAGTTCACGCCGGCCCGCAAGAATGGCACGCCGGTGGCGACCAAGGTCCTGATGCCGATCGAAGTCGTGGAGTCCTGAGCGCGTCCGCCGGAGTGACCCGGCAGCGCAATATCCGCCATCTGACGCCTGCCGGGCGCCAGATGGCTTTGCGTTGGGCGGAGCGAAAATCCCCGCGGGGTCGCGACAAACCCGGCATCGGCGCGGCTAGTATTACTTTGTTAGGTTGGTCTTCTGGTGGGCGGGCACGTCGCTGTGCCCGCTTGGGTAAACGGTCGCACCTCGCGTGTTCCCTGCCGGCAGAGGGACCTGCCGGCCGACCCTCTTGTTATGGCCACAACGTAACGGACTAATCCTAGGCCGGCGCCAGCGGCTTCTCGAAGCAGAGGCTGAGCGGATCGGGCCGGTAGGGCGGGAAGGGCGGGATGCGGCGAAACCCGGCGCCTTCATACAGCTTGATCGCGGCCACTTGGTGGATGCCGGTCTCGAGGCGCAGCCGCCCGACGCCGTTCACCCGGGCGTGGCCGGCCAGATGGTCGATGAGCATCTGCCCAAAACCGGCGCCGCGGAACTGCGGGCGCACATACATCCGCTTCAGCTCGCCATAGTCGCGGCCAAACAGTTTGATGCCACCGCAGCCGGCGGGCTGGCCGTCGGCGCGCAACACGAAGAACGCGACCGACTCGGCGAGCAGGCGCTCCACGCTGAAACCGTGCCGGCTCTCGGCCGGATACAACGAGGCGAGATGCGCCTCCAGTTCGGCGATCAGGGCCATGGCCCCGGGGGTGTCCGGTCGTTCGGGGGTGATGCGGGTGGTCATGGGGCGGAGGGTTTTCCTGGGCCGCTTGCAGCAATTTCCGCGCCGCGGCCGGCGCCCGCCGGCCGGGAGCAGGGTTGACGCCATGGGGGCGGACGATTAACATGCGGGGTATCGCTCCTGTCCGGGGCGGACGTTGGCGCCAGCCCTTCCACGATTTTCCCGCCTGCCGATGCATCTCTTCAAGCGTGTCTTCAAGCACCCCGAGCCGGAGGCGGTGGTCGCCCCGGCGGTCATCGCTCGGCCGGAACGCCGCCACACGCAGCGCTATGTCGTCAATCCGAAGACGCCCATCAAGGCCGTGCTCAGCTTCATCGGGCGCGATGAGACGGGGACCCGGCTGAGCAGTTCGCGGTTCGGCTGGGATTGGAAGGGACAGCTCGTCGACTTTTCCGAGCGCGGCGCCAGCATGCAGCTGGGGGCCGCGGCTCTGGCCGCCAAGGGTGATGCCGGCGAACTCAAGCTCACCCTGCGTGACACGGTGTTGGAAATTCCCTGCCTCATCTCCAACGTCCGGGTGCAGGCCGAGGGCCTGATCTACGGCCTGCAATTCGGCGACCTCGACGAGGCGACGTGGACCGCCTACCGGCGGGTGCTCGACATCCTGGCCCTCGGGATCCGGCTCAAGCCGCAGTTCAAGAAAACCGAGCCGGACGAGACCGGCTACTTCGTGGAGCAGTATGTCAGCGACCGGCAGTCCCGCCTGACCGTCTGGCGGAACCAGAACGACCGGTCGATGGCGGCCTTCGAATTCCAGCTCAAGGACAACCTGGTGCGCGGGGCGGAGCGGTTTTCGGTGGTCTATCTCTCCGGCGCCGATCCCGCCACTGCGCGCCGCGCGCCGCCGGCCCGGGCGACGGAGATCCAGCAGCTGTTCCATTGGGTCGTGCCCAACCTCGCCAAGTGCGTGCCGGCCGACGTCCGGGATTTCCTGCAGCGCTTCGTCGCCTGAGCACAAGGCGGCGGACGGGCGGACCGCGCCCGCCCGCGACCGCCGACAGGGTGGTTGTATTCCGGCCGAAGCAGGAATAGCATCCACCCATCCGGAGAACGAATTCCGGCCCCAACCCCGACCCGCGCAAAATCCCCATGAACCAACCAACGATCGCCCAGAAGAGTCCCTATCCCGTCAAGGTTGAGGCCGGCAAAACCTACCACTGGTGCGCCTGCGGCCTGAGCAAGAACCAGCCGTTCTGCGACGGCTCGCACAAGGGCACCGGGTTTGCGCCGCTGCCTTACAAAGCGGACAAGGACGGCACGGTGTATTTTTGCGGCTGCAAGCACGGCCACAACGGCGCGCTCTGCGACGGCACGCACAAGACCCTGTAAGGCCGGACCGTTCTCCGGCCCGGTGACATTCGCCGCCGTGAATTAGCGGCCGGTGAGTAGGGCAACGCCCTATGGCAACCGGGGCACCGGGGGCGTATCGTTCTGGCTCCATGTCCGCCCATTCCGCCAAGTCCCACCTCCTGCAGGAAGGGGAGGCCGTGCTGGCCGCGGCGGTGGAACAGGTTGGCATCATCCGGCGCTCCGGCCGGATTCTGGCGAAGACGGTGCATGCCTTTGCCTCCGACAATATCGTCCGGCTCGGGGCGGCGCTGGCGTTCTACACGACCGTGGCCGTCGCCCCCCTCCTGATGCTGGTGATCTGGATGGCGGGGACGGTCTTCGGCGAGGGTGATGCGCGGCAACAGGTCATCGGGGAGATCGAGCGGCTGGCGGGTTCGCAGGCCAGCGCGGCGGTGGCCGCCGTGCACAGCCCCGTCAACCCCGCCACCGGCCTGGTCGCCACGCTGATCGGCGCCGGCACGCTGATTTTCGGCACGCTCGGGGTCTTCAACCAGCTGCAGGATGCCCTCAACGCCATCTGGCGCGTGCCCCCAAAGCCCATGCTGGGGTGGTGGCACTTCCTCAAGGGACGGCTGTTTTCCCTGGCCGCCGTCCTCGTCACCGGCTTCCTCCTGCTCGTGTCGCTCGTCGCCAGCGCGATGCTGAGCTGGCTGGGGGCGCAGACCGCGCAGCGCCTCGCCGTGCCCGTGCTCGGCTTGCAGCTCGTGAACCACGTGTTTTCCTTTGGCGTCGTGACCGGGCTCTTTGCGATGGTCTTCCGGCTGCTGCCCGAGACCCGCGTGCGGATGAAGCACGTCTGGATCGGCGCGGCGGTGACCGCCCTGCTGTTCACGGTGGGCAAGACCGTGCTCGGGTATTACCTGGGGCGCGCGAGCCTGACCTCCGCCTACGGGGCGGCCGGCTCGCTGCTCGTGCTGCTGTTGTGGTGCTACTACGCGGCCCAGATCGTTTTTTTCGGGGCCGAGTTCACCCGCGTCACGGCGCTGAGCAACGGCGGCCGCGATTTCACGCCGTTCGCCGAACCGGCGGAGCGCGGCCGGCCGGTCTGAAGGCGGCCCCCGCCCGGCGGGTTCGGCCGGGACCGAGGCTAGGGTTGACGCTCGGCGGACTCGGGGTTGCAATGACGGTCCACCGCCTCGGCCGGAACGCCCCGGCGGATTTTCCAACCACCGCTCCACCGTCGCGCCGATGCAATTTTTCAAACGCATCCTCCAATCGTCCGAAAGGGCGGTCGCGCCTGAGAAACGCCAGG
Source organism: Lacunisphaera sp. (assembly GCA_029945855.1). Taxonomy (GTDB): domain Bacteria; phylum Verrucomicrobiota; class Verrucomicrobiia; order Opitutales; family Opitutaceae; genus Lacunisphaera. The sequence continues at coordinate 29,277 of JAQSDJ010000066.1, read as the reverse complement.
GCGGCCAGCGACTGATCGTCACCGAAGAGTTTCCGCTCCGCGTCGGCCTCGGGGACAACGGCGACCGGTGGAACTGGAAGTGCCGGCTGCTGAATTGCTCCGAGCCGGGGGTGCGGATCCTGGCCGGCGCGGCGGTGACGCTGGTCACGGGCGCACCGTGCAATGTCCGCCTCGACCTGGAGGGCTTCGAACTGGTGGTGCCCTGCCGCGTTTCCAACCAGCGCCGGCAGGGTGAGCGGTTGTTCCTCGGCCTGGAGCACACCATCACCAACGAGGCCACCTTGGGCGCCTACCGGCAGTTCCTGGAAATCGTGGCCCTCGGCGCCACCCTCCGGCAGCACCTCCGGCGCTCGCAACCGGAGGGCTCGGAATATCTCGTGGAACAGTATGCCAGCGCCCGGCGGTCGTGCCTCAATGTCTGGCGCTACCCGGCGACCAAGATGGTGGCGGCGGTGGAATTCCTGCTCAAGGACTGCCTCGTGCGGTCGGTGACGGGCCGCCCGCTGGAATACTACACCGGCGCCGAGGCGAAACCGGCGTTGCGCGCCACGCCTGAGCAGGCGCTGGAGATCCACCGCCTGTTCCATTGGGTTGTCCCGAATCTTTCCCTGTCGGTGCCCGAGGACGTGCGGCAATATCTGCAGAAGCAGGCGGGCTGAGCGGCGCCCGGCATGAAGCGGGTGGGTGAGGGGGGTGTTCCTCGCCCAGGGCGCGTTGGGCGTGACACCGCGCAACCGGCGGGCGCTCACCGGATTGTGGTGTGGCCGGTCGATCTGTAGGGGGAGCATTGTTCTATCGACAATGCCCCGGCCCGGCCGGTCGGGCAAAGAAGGGCTTCAGGCGGGACCAAACGGCACCGATAACCCGGGCATGAATGAGGTCAGATATTCCACCGTCAACCTGCTGCGCGTCGCCCAGTCCTTCCCCGCGACCCCCCGGATCATGGCGCAGCTGGGCCCGTTGCTGCGCGATCCCAACACCGCGCTGGCCGACGTGGCCGTCCTTCTCAAGCACGACAGCACGCTCGCGGCCCGTCTCCTGCGCATCGCCAACAGCGCCGCCTTCGCCCAGAGCGAACCCGTCGCCTCGATCGAGGACGCCGCGGCCCTCATCGGCTTGCGGGACGTGCACCGCCTCATCGGGGCGGTCGCCGTCGACCATTTCTCGCTCCGCAACTTTCCCCTCTACGGCTTCACGGGCCCGCGCCTGCGCGACAACGCCATTTTTGTCGCCCTGCTGATGGAAGAACTCGCCGCTTTCGCCTCCGAGGATTCTGCCGCCGCCTACTCGGCGGGCTTGTTCCGCTCGATCGGCAAGCTCGCGCTGGCCACCATCGCGGACGAACACGCGGCCGTGGCCCCTTTCCGGCCCGTGGACACCCTGACCCTCATCGGTTGGGAAAAGCACACCTTCGGCGTGGCCAGCAACCAGGCCACCGCCGCCATTCTCCAGGAGTGGCATTTTCCCGCGGCGGTGACGGATGCGATTGCCGGGCATTACGCCCCGCCCGGGGCCAGCCAGCCGCTGGCCGGCCTGCTCAACCTCGCCGCCCAGCTGGCCGACGAGCGGGGCCACGGCCTGCCGGGCGAATCCGCCTACTGGCTCGACCCCGCCGGCCTGGCCCGCACGGTCGGAGTGAATACGCGTCAGATCGACCGCGCCGCCGACCACGCCGTCGTCGCCTTCGACCGGATCAACCGCGCGCTGGGCTGACGGATGGCCGGGGCCACGCTTCCGGGCTCAAGCCGGGGTGAAGATGAGCCGTTAGGAAAGCGACAATCGATCAACATGATTTCGGCTCTCCAATTGCGCTTCGGCGGTTGGTGGTCGTGGCTCATTGGCAAGCCCAGCCCGGCGTCCGCGCCCCGGCCGGCCCTGCCGCCTGGGTCACCGCCGCCGCCCGCCGTCATCGTCCCCGCCCGGCCGGCCGCGACCGCGACCGCGGCCGAAGCGCGGCTCAAGCCGGACCGCGAGGAACTGACGCAGACCTTGCTCGAAACGGTGGGAGGGAAGGCGGCGTCGATCGCCGCACCGGCCGAAGCCGACCCCGGCCGGCGGGCGCGCACGCTCGCGGAGCTGGCCAACCTGCAGCAGATCCCGGCGCTGCAATCTTTGGCGCGCGGTTTCCTGCTGGCGACCAGCCGCGACGAGGTGTCGCTGGACGAGATCGTCGCGGTGGTGCAAAAGGACCCGGCGCTGTGCGTGCGGGTGCTGCGGATGGCGAACTCGGCGTTCGTGAGCCCGGAGCAACGCATCGACGACATCATGACCGCCGTGCAGATGCTCGGCGTGCGGCGGGTGCGCACCCTGGCGCAGGCGTTGTTCACCCTGCGGGGTTCGACCGCCGTGGCCGAGGGATTTGACTGGAAGCACCTCTGGATCCATGCGCTCGCGACCGCCGCCGTGGCGGAGGAACTGGAACAACGGCTGGGCCTGACCGAGAATCCCCGGCTCTACCTGGCGGCGCTGATGCACGACGTGGGCAAGATCGTGCTGTCCACCATCGAGCCCGAGGCCTATCGCGGGGTGCTGGTCGACGGGTGGAACGGGAACCAGCGGCTGGCCGCACTGGAGGAGGCGCGCCTGGGGGTGGGCCACGCCGAGGCGGGCGGGATCTTCGCGCGGCAAAGCGGCCTGCCCGACGAGGTCGTCGAAACGATCCTGCATCATGCGCAGCCGGGAAACGCCGGCGTCCATCCGCTGCCCGTCGCGCTGGTCAGCGTGGCGAATTACGTCAGCAAGACCTACGGCCTGGGCTTCAGCGGGGCGCGGCTCGATGACACCGACGGAGATTTCGAGGCGCTGCCGGCCTGGGCGGTGATCGCCCGGCACGCCGGCGGCCGGGTGGACCCCGGGCAGCTGGAGCAGGAGTTGCACGCCTTTGTCCTGAGCCTCAAGCCGGAGCTGCAAAGCCTGCGCGACGGGATCGGTTGAAGCGCGCCGCCGGTGCTGCCACCGTTGCATCGATAATACACCAGGCCGGAGAATTTCTGGCGCTCGCCCACGGTCTGCGTTGCGCATCGCCGGGCAAGCGGGCTCCAGCAACCAAGCAGCTGGACGAACGTTATCCAGACAACACGCCCCGTCGCCCGAGCCCCGGTGCCCGGGGTCGCCGGAGGCCCGCCTTACGGAAAATGTATAGTGATGTTCAGTTGCGCTTCTTTGCGCCCGGCTCCGGGGGCGGGGCGGATTACCGTGTCGACGGCCCGGTCTCCCGGTGGCAAAGTAGTCCATGGCCGCCGCCACCCCCCCTCGGCGGCACCCGCGCTGGCTTTCGGTCTGTTCAACCCCAACCAAAACCGCCCCATGCTCAACATCGCCCTCTTTGGTCCGCCGGGAGCCGGCAAAGGCACCCAGTCGGAGTTCCTCATCAAGAAATACAACCTGTTCTACATCTCCACCGGCGACCTGTTGCGCAAGGAAATGGCCGGCAAGACCAAGCTGGGTCTCGAGGCCCAGAGCATCATGGCCGCCGGCGGCCTGGTCTCGGACGAGATCATCGTGCAGATCATCGAGAAGACCATCACCGAAAACCCGGGTTGCAACGGCTTCCTCTTCGACGGGTTTCCGCGCACCTACATCCAGGCCTACATCCTGGAGGGCCTGATGCTCAAGCTGCACACCGCGCTGAACTGCCTCATCAGCCTCACTGTGGCGGAGGAGGAATCGGTCCGGCGGTTGATGAACCGCGGGATCACGTCGGGCCGCAGCGACGACAACGAGACCGTGATCCGCAACCGCCTGAAGGAATACAACCAGAAGACCCTGCCCGTCCTCCAGTTCTACCGGGACAAGGGCATCTACGTGGAGGTGGACGGCACGAAGGACATCGACGCCGTGCACCAGCAGATCACCGGCATCATCCGGAACGAACTCAGCAAAAGCCTCTTCAACGTCGTGCTGTTCGGCTATCCCGGCTCGGGCCGCGGCTCCCAGGGCAAGGCGCTGGCCAAAAAATTTGGCCTCGAATACGTCGCCACCGGCCCGATGCTGGACGAGGAAATCAAGGCCGGCACGGAGATCGGCCGCCGGATCACGTCCCACTACGAGAACGGCCAGCTGGTGCCGGACGAGATCGTGGTGCAGCTCATCGAAAAGAAGCTGTCCGACTCCCGGGACGTGAAGGGATTTATCTTCAAGGGCTTCCCGCGCACGCTGGTGCAGTCCTACATCCTCGACGGCCTGCTGAAGAAGCACGGCTCGGCGATTTCCCAGATCATCGAGATCGAGGTCCCGACCCTTGAGCTCATCCGGCGGCTCGACGAGCGCAGCAAGACCCCCGGCTGCATGCCCTACGACAACAGCACCTCCAAGATCGTGAAGCGGCTGCACGAGCACGAGACCAAGACCGTCCCGGTGATCGAGAAATACAACCAGCTGCACGAGGTGAGCAAGATCGACGGCCAGGGCAGCTTCGACGAGGTGTTCGCCCGCATCTCCGTCGTCATCGAGGACGGCTTCAAGCGCATGCGGTGAGGAGAGAGGAACCGATGTCACCTATTGTGACTTCCTAAAAGAAGTGACGCTGTCGGCAGGTAGGGCGAATCCTCCGGATGAGCCGTGCGCTCGAGCGGCTCGTCAGGGACGACTCGCCCTACCCATTGAGCCCCCGTTGTCACTTCTCCAGGTTATCCTCAATAATAGGGGACATCCGGTTTTCGCCCCAAGGGAGGTTTGTAACGTATTACGTTACAAACCGGCGGGGCGGGGAGGACTGCCGAGGGGCGGGCAAAGAAAAAGGCGCC
>JAQSDJ010000066.1:0-24432 GCA_029945855.1 Lacunisphaera sp. | reverse complement strand
CGCGGCAGCGGGCACCTTGGGATTGTCGTGGGCGGGAGCCTCAGGCCGCACGGCGACGGCGCAGCATGGCCAGGCCGAGTCCGGCCAGGCCGGCGAGCGCGGCGTAGGTCGAGGGCTCGGGGATGGCGGCGGCAGAGATGCTGATGGAGGTCGGAGAAAAACTGATGGAATATTCATCGCCGCCGTCCTTGTAGGTGAGCCAGAGATTGGGCATGACACTGTTGTTCACCTGAAAATGTGAGTTGGCCTGGTCGCCCGTGACCGTGCCGAAAGTGTTGTAGGTGCCGAAGAAGGTGGCGGGATTCACGTAGGTGGGGTTATCCTCTGCATCCGTGCTGTCGGGGCGGCTGCCGGGATAGTCGAAGGCTACGCGGGGATCGTTGACCCTGAACTCAATCTTGGTGATGGCATTCGTCCCGTTCAGCGTGGTGAGACCCAGGTTATTCGCCAGGCTTTGGGCGGTGATATACATGTAAGGTATGTTGCCGTTGGAATAGACGCCCAGGTCTTGGAAGCGGTCGGTGTCGGTGGGGGTGGCATAGCTGCCGGAGACACCGGTGCCGCCGATCGAGGTAAAGAAGCTGCCCTGGGCGGCGGACTCCGAGCGATAGGCACTCGTGTAAGAATTGAAATTGGTCTCGCCGTTGTCGTTTTGCGCGAGACCAGCGGAGAGCACAAAGGTGAAGGTGTAGGAATTACCGAAGGTATAGTCGAGGGTCGCGTAATCGGACGTGTAGCCGGTATTGTCGGCGGTGCCCGTGATGGTGACGGTGGTCTGGGCGGAGGCGGCAACGACAGCCAGCAGTCCGAGCAGGGTGGTGAAAACCGTCGTGAGGAAGCGACGGGGTGACGTTGATTTGATGGTGTGCATGGAGGGAAAGTCGCGAGCAGCGCCCGGGCGGATACGTGGGTTGCGGGCTGATCTGGCCCCATGGGTTGCCAGACGCGGAGGGGGATGGGCAAACCGCCGGTGACAAGCGACGGAGATTCTGTGACGAACGCGGGGTGGAGTCGCGGGCACGTCTGGTGCCGGACAGAAGATTAAAACTTCAGGCTCGTGTCCGGCGGGGCGGGGGTCGTTCGTTGGGATAGGGAGGGAACAACCCACGCAATCATGAGCCAACAGGTATACATCAGCCTCCCGGTCGCCGACCTGCCCAGGTCGATGGCCTTTTTCCAGGCGCTCGGCTACTCGAGCAACCCTGCGTTCTGCAGCGACGATACCGCGTGCATTGTCATCAACGACACGACGTTCGTCATGCTGCTGTCTCACGCCAAGTGGCGGGGCATGACGACCAAGGCCCTCTGCGATGCGCGCCAGTCCGCCGAGGTGTCGATCAACCTCGCCTGCGAGAGCAAGGAGCAGGTGATCGCGCTCATGGCCAAGGCCGGGGCCGCGGGCGGCTCGGCCACGGGACAGCCGGAGGACCACGGCTTCATGTATCAGCACGGCTTCGCGGACCCGGACGGCCACGAGTGGGGCCTGTTCGCCATGAGCGCCCCGCCGCCGCCGCAGTGAGCGGTTAGATGAAACGCAAAGGCGCAGGGTCGCAAAGGCAGGGCATTGAACATTAAAACCTGGCGCCACCCGATCTCTCGGCCCGTTAAGGCTTCGGTCCTTTCCAACCGTCGCAGGGATTTAACCACTGATGCTCCGCCTAACGGCTTCGCTTGAAGGTCCCCTCCGCCTAATCGGCTCCGGGTTGGGTTCCGGGCAGCGGCTAATCGCCGCTGGAGAAGTCAGCCGGCGATTTCAGCCGCAGCGCAGGCTGCGCGACTGATCCCGGGCTACCAGCAGGCAGCAACAGGAAGCCGGCCCCCCAAGCTCCCGGGCGAAGCCGATCAGGCGTTGCTGCACCAAGTGGCAGAGCCGGTAGGCGGAGCATCAGTGGTTAAACCGGATCGATGATTCTTAGGCTACCTGATCCGGTTTTCGCCCTTGGGGGTGAGGGCGTAAAGTTTTTCGGCACGGCGGTGCTCGATGAGGCCGGCCTTGAGCCAGGCCGCGAGCTGCTTCTTTTCCACGGTCCGGGCGTAGCTCTCCGGTATCGTGCCATCGGAGCCCATGAACAGGGTCTTCAGCTGGAAGGTCAGGTGGGATTTCGGCGGCGTCATGGGCGGGGAAGGCGGTGCTGCCAGTAGCCGGGTTTGCGGCGGAGGGGTATGACGGCAAGGGCAAAGTTGTAGGGGCGCGCCTTGGGCGCGCCCGCGGGCGTGGACGAGCCCATCGACAGGCTCGGGGCCTTGAGCAAAGCCGAAACGGCCGCGCCCCTGCAGAATGCAGCCGGGTTTCACTGCCGGCCGATGATCTTGCGGGCCCGGGCCATCACTTCCTCACCGAGTATGGGTTTTACGGCCCCGCTCTCCATCTCGGCCAGCCGGCGGAGGGCTTCGTCGCTCCAGGCCTTTTCGATCTCGGGATCGATGTTCTTGGCCGTGTCGGCGATCAACTGCTCGATGAGCGCGGCGCGCTCCCCGTAGGGCAACTGGCGGGCCTCCGCGACGATTTCACTGACCTGGCGTGGCATGGGGGGGATGAAGCCGGAGGGTGGAGGGGAGGCAAGCGGATAGCTGGAATCGCTCGGCTCGGTGCGGCTGAAATACTTAAAACCAGACCCTTCCGGCCGCCCTGTCATTTGCGGGCGAAGGGTTGGTAGTTTAATACACTACCAACCGGCTTGGGCTGACGGGGCTGACAATGGGCATGAAAAAGGCGCCCGCGGCAGCGGGCACCTTGGGATTGTCGTGGGCGGGAGCCTCAGGCCGCACGGCGGCGGCGCAGCATGGCCAGGCCGAGTCCGGCCAGGCCGGCGAGTGCGGCGTAGGTCGAGGGCTCGGGGATGGCGGCGGCACTGATGCTCAGGTTGGTGATCGTGAAGTAAGTGTGCGTGCCCGCGGTATCCCTGAGATCAACGTATCCGCCGGCGCTATAAGAGCCGGTGTAGTTCGAGAAATAGCCCGACGGGCCGAACGGTTCCACATACGTCGCCGAAGGCGTGAAGGAAATTCCACTGTCGATTCGTGTATAAAAGCTATGCAAATCCGCCGTATCAAGCCTGGTAACACCAAAGGCCCCGTCGAAGTCATCGGGGCCGGTCCGCAAAGTCATATACGAGCTATGAACATCCAGTTCGTTCCAAATGGCGGTGGGACGGGTGTAGGTCCCGCTCAAACCAGTTCCGCCGAGCGAAGTCACCAACTGGTCATCGCCGGTGTCATACTCAGCCCAAAAGGACTCCGACGAATTAAAATAGTCATTTCCATTGCTGGCGAAGCTTGCTCCCGAAGTGATAACGAAGGTGTAGGCTTGAGTCGCGGTATAGCCGACGCCCGTGCTATCGGCCGTCGCGGTGATCGTAAAGACAGTCTGGGCGGATGCGGAAGCGACAGTCGACATGCCGAGCAAAGCGGCAGAGGCCATCGCGAGGAACAGGCGGCGTGGGCGGGAATACATGCGGGATTGGGTTAGGTGGTGAGGTGACGCCGGAGGCAACTGCAAATAGCGGGCCAGTTGACGAGTTTTTTATTCGCGTCGGGCGAACGCGCCAAGCCGGGCGGACGGCCCCGGGCTCGGGCGCTTGACCCCATCCGGCCCCCGGGGCGGCGAACGTCTCAAATGGACAAAAATCGCGAGCGTCTATCACGTGGGGCGCCGGTCGTTCGTTGATCAGGTTGAGAACGAACGAAACGCGAGTGAAACCATGAGAAAAATTGTCGTCGAATCATTCATTTCAATGGACGGTGTCGTGCAAGCCCCGGGCGGACCTGAGACGGGTTTCAACCATGGCGGCTGGAGGGTGGGCGACTCGCTCAGGCGGTGTTGCCCCTAGCCGGGTTCGCGCCAGTCGCATTTGTAGGGGCGCGCCTTGTGCGCGCCCGCGGGCGTGGACGAGCCACGCCCCTACAGCAGCCCTACGGTCTTCCGGACCCGGGCCATGGCTTCTTCTCCGGGGATAAGCTTCACCTTGCCATCTTCGATTTCCTTGATGCGGCGCAGGGCTTCGTCGCCCCAGGCCTTTTCGATGGCGGGGTCGATGTTCTGGGCCGTGTCGGCGATCAACTGCTCGATCAGCTCGGCGCGCTCCCCGTAGGGCAACTGGCGGGCCTCCGCGACAATTTCACTGACCTTGCGTGGCATGAGGGGATGAGGCCGGTGGGTGGCGGGGAGGCAAACGGATTATTGGGCAGTGAGTGATGGCTATGGCGCAATCAAAGATGGTGCGGCGACGAGCGCACATGTTCGAAAACAAAGAGACCGCACTATTTGCGAATCCGGTCATCCTGAGCCGCGCTATGGATCCATCAGGATTTGCGTATGCCAATGGATTCTTCGCACGGCTCAGAATGACAATCAACGGACTTTGAAGATGTGTCCTGGCGCCGGCCCGACAGGGCGGTTGGGGGCAACCGCCCCTACCTCGGCGCTTTCTGCGGCCTCTGTGTTAAAAAAAGAATCACCAACCGTAGCTGCGTTTGATGCGCAGCTCATCATACAAATCGCTGGGTAGCTCCTGCAGGAATCTGGACGGCTGCAGCATCATGCCGCCCGGGCCGGGGCGGCTCGCGACTCTCGGGTAACTGATGTAGAGTTCGTTCTTGGCGCGGGTGACGGCGACGTAGAAGAGGCGGCGCTCTTCCTCGAAGTCGCCGCTCTCGATCGTGCGGTAGCCGGGGAACTGGCCTTCGGCGGCGCCGATCAAAAAGACGACGTCATACTCGAGGCCCTTGGCCTGGTGGATCGTCGTGAGTTTGATGCACTCGGTGTCGGGCTGGATCTCGCGCTCGCTGGTCTCGCCGTTGAGCAGCATGATCTGGGCGAGCAAGTCCGACATCTGCGTGAACTGCCCCGCGAAGCCGATGAGCCCCTTCAATTCCTCGAGGCGGTCCATGTAGTCGGCGTATTCGCCCTTCATGTAGTCGCCATACCAGCCTTCGATGGCGGTGGAGACGGCCTCGGCGGGCTTTTCGTCGTTCATCGCGTCGTAGACCTGCTTCAGCGAGGCGCAGAAGTTGGGCCAGTCGGGCTTGGCGTCCTTGGGGACCTTGCTCTGGACATCGTCGGTGACGAGGGCGTCGATGAAGTTCTGCTGCATCAGCCGCGCGTGGTCGTGGGCGGCGGCGTAGATCTTGACGGCACCTTTCTCGCCGACCTTGGGGAGCAAAATCGCGATGCGGTTCCACGCCGAGGTGTTGGCGGGGTTGTAGACGAAGTTGAGGATGGCGATGAGGTCGCGCACGTGCTGGCGCTCGAAGAACTTCACGCCGCTGGTGATCGTGTAGGGGATGCCGTTGCGGGTGAGCGCGAGCTGCATCTCGAGGGCGAGGAAGTGCGAGCGGTAGAGGACGGCGATCTCGTTGGGCGAGACGCCTTCGTCGCTGACGAGGGCCTGGATGCGCTTGAGGATAAAGGCGGCCTGCTCGCGGTCGTCCATCGCCTGGATGACGGCGGGCTTCTGCCCGTGCTTGCGGTGGGCGCGGAGCTCCTTGTCGAAGTGGCGGCCTTTGGGCTGGGCGTTGAGCACGCCGTTGGCGAACTCGAGGATCTCGGGCGTGGAACGGTAGTTGGTCTCGATGCGGTGGATGACGGTGCCCGCGTGCCGGTCGGGGAACGTCATGATGTTCTCGAAGTCCGCGCCGCGCCACGAGTAGATGCACTGGGCGTCGTCGCCGACGGCCATCACGCGGTGGTGCGCGGCGAGCTGGTCCACGATCTGGGCCTGGATGGTGTTGGTGTCCTGGTATTCGTCGACGAGGACGTGACGGAAGCGGTGGTTGAAATATTCCGCGATGGCCGGCTTCTCGGTGAGGAGCTGGAGCCAGAGCTCGAGGAGGTCGTCGTAGTCCACGACCTTGTCGGCGCGCTTCTTCTTCGTGTAGGCGGCGGCGAAGGCCGGGAAGCGGTAGGCGACCTCGGCGTATTGGGGAAAGTTGCGCTCGACGGTGTCGGCGAGGGAGAGCTGGGTGTTGCGGGCGAGGGAGAGGACGCTGAAGAGCGGACCGGGGCGGGGGTTGGTCTTCTCCTTGAAAAAGGTCTTGTCCTCGGACTCGACGGCCAGCTTGAGGAGGGTCTCGGACTCGTCGGCGTCGAGGATGGTGAAGTTTTTCGGGAGTCCGATCTCCTCGCCATACATGCGCAGGGCGCGGTTGCCGAGGGAGTGGAAGGTGCCGCCCCAGAAGCGCCGCGGCTCGTAGCCGGTGAGGTCCTGGACGCGGTGGAGCATCTCCTTGGCGGCCTTGTTGGTGAAGGTGAGGAGGAGGATCTCGCCGGGCTTCACGCCCTGGGCGAGGAGGTAGGCCACGCGGTAGGTGAGGGTGCGGGTCTTGCCCGAGCCCGCGCCGGCGAGGACGAGCAGCGGGCCCGGCTCGGCCGTCACGGCGGCGAACTGCTCGTCGTTGAGCGCGGCCTTGAAATCGATCGCGGGGACCACGGTGTGGTCGGCGGAGGATTCATGGTGGAGGGTGAAATCCATGTTTGAGCAGGAGAGAGGACAGGGGACGGAGGACGGAAAGCAAGCAGGGAGCGGCACCGTTTCAGCCTTCCATTTGCTGGCGCTGCTCGCCGGGTGGGCCAGTGAGCTTGCTCAAGCCTTTCCCCAGCTGCGCGAGCAAGCTCGCCGCCCACGAAACCAGAAAATAAAAGGCCCGCCGGAGGGGCGGGCCGTGGCGGCTCGTCGGGACGACTCGCCCTACCACTACACCGTCGTCAGTTCCTTCTCCTTGGCGGCGAGGTGGGTGTCGATGTCCTTGATGGACTTGTCGGTGGCGACCTGAATTTCCTTCTCGAGGCGCTTTTCCTCGTCCTCGGACATCTTGCCGTCCTTCTTGGCCTTCTTGACGGCCTCCATGGTGTCGCGGCGGACGTGGCGGATGTTGACGCGGCCCTCCTCGGCGAGCTTGTGGGCGACCTTGACGAACTCGAGGCGGCGCTCGCGGGACAGGTCGGGCAGGGGCATGCGGATGAGGCCGCCGTCGACGATGGGGTTGATGCCGAGGTTGGCCTGCTGGAGGGCCTTCTCGACGGCGCGGATGAGGCTCTTGTCCCAGGGCTGGACCTGGATGAGGCGGGCGTCGGGCGTGGAGATGGCGGCGCACTCCTTGAGGCGCATCATCGAGCCGTAGGCCTCGACCATCACGCCCTCGACCATGGCGGGGGACGCCTTGCCGGTGTGGATGGTGGAGAACTCGTGCAGCGTGAAGTCGATGGCCTTCTTCATGCGGGTCTGGGCTTCGGTCAGGATGGGATGGCTCATGGTAAAGCGGGGAGCAGGGAGCGGGGAGATGGAAGCCGGAGCCTAGGAGAAGAATGCCAGAAAGCAATCCGGCTCCATGCTCCTTGCTCCCGGCCCCAAGCTCAGTTGTGGACCAAGGTGCCGATCTTCTCGCCCTTGATGGCTTTCAGGATGGCGTGGGGATCGTCGAGGTTGAAGACGAGGATGGGCACGTTGTTGTCGAGGCAGAGCGAGAAGGCGGTCGAGTCCATGACGTTGAGCCGCTGGCGGAGGGCGTCGACGAAGGTGAGCTCGTCGTATTTGACGGCGTCGGGGTTCTTCTTCGGGTCCTTGTCGTAGATGCCGTCGACCTTGGTGGCCTTCATGATGATGTCGGCGTGGAGCTCAGAGGCGCGGAGGGCGGCGGTGGTGTCGGTCGAGAAATACGGGTTGCCCGTGCCGGCGACGAAGATGACGACGCGCTTCTTTTCCAGGTGGCGCATGGCGCGGCGCATGATGAACGGCTCGGCGATCTGGTTCATCGGGATGGCGGACTGGACGCGGGTGTTGACGCCCATCTTTTCCAGACAGTCCATGATCGCGAGGCCGTTGATGACGGTGGCGAGCATGCCCATGTAGTCGCCGGTGGTGCGGTCGACGCCGCGCTTGGCGCCCTGCAAGCCGCGGAAGATGTTGCCGCCGCCGATGACGACGCACACCTGCACGCCGAGATCGTGGATTTCCTTCACCTGTTCGCACATCCGCTCGAGGGTGACGGCGTCGATGGGCTCGGTGCCCTTGCCCCGCAGCACCTCGCCGCTCAACTTGAGGACAACGCGCTTGTATTTGACGGAGGCGGAGGCGTTCTTGGCGGGCATTGCGTGCCATGAAACCGTCCGTCAAAAGCGGCGTCAATGCCCGAGATATGGGTCTGAGGCGTTGGAGGCTGGAGCCGCGCCGACCCCGGCGCGGGCGGAACGCGGCGAGGTCGCCGCGGCTCCACCGGCCCTCCGCTTTTTCACTTATGAACACCCCCGCCAGGCCTTTAAGCGATTGCCTCGGCGCGCGCGCTGGTGCGTCATGATCCCGGCGCAACCGCGCCCACCCCGCATGAAATTCGAACATTTCGCCCTGAACGTCCCTGATGCGCGCGCGATGAGCCGCTGGTATGTGGAGCACCTCGGCTTCGTCGTCGTGCGCCGCCGCGAGGATGCGCCCTACACGCATTTTCTCGCCGATGAGACCGGCCGCCTCGTCGTCGAACTTTACAGCAATCCGTCCGCGACGATCCCGGACTATGCCGCCGGGCATCCGCTGGTGATGCACCTCGCCCTGTTCACGCCCGATGCCGGCGCCGTGGCGCACCGCCTGGAGCGGGCCGGGGCGAAGCCGTTTTCCGACGAAAAACTGCCCGACGGCTCGCGGCTGATGTTCCTGCGCGATCCCTGGGGCGTGCCGCTGCAGCTTTGCCAGCGCGCCCAGCCCTTTCCGGGGTTCTAGGGCGGGAGCCAAACCTTGTTTGTCATTCTGAACGAAGGGAAGAATCCATCATGATGTCCGCCGGCGGTTGTCCTGCTGGATCCTTCGCACGGCTCAGGATGACGGGAGGGACGTTCTTTGGTGGGAGCACCCAAGTCGGCTCCGACTTGGTCGGCAGTTTCAGAATGCTAGGGTTTGGATATTTATAGCGTCCGGCGAGCTGGAGATCAGCGATCGGATTCCAACACCTGCTGCAACGCCGCCGGCGCCAGGGCCGTGGGGTGGAAGCGCACCTCCCGGATCCGTCCCTTGAACCAGGAGACCTTGTTCTGCCGCACGCCCAGGGAAATGCGTCCGGTGCCCAAGGGCGGCATGACCACGTCGCCCTCCAGTTCCTTCACGCCGTCGATGTAGTGCGCCATGTGTCCGTTGGCGTAGACCAAGGCGACCCAGGTCCAGCGTTCGGCGGGATGCAGGCGAGCCCGGTCCAGCAGGGCCAGCTTGGTCTGGGTGGTGGCGGAGAACAGAAAGGTGTCGAGGGCCCAGCCGCGGTCCGTGAGGCGGAGTTCCAACAGCGCGCGGCTGCCGGCCTCATCCTGCACATGCAGGAAGCGCTGTTCGGCCGGGCCGTCGGCGTCGGGCCGGATGAGGGCCTCGAGGGTGAAAGCCAGGCAGTGCGCGAGCGGATTGTCGGGCACGTAGAGACCGTCGCTGGTGCCGTTGAACTGCACCGCCGGCCCGCCGGGCCCGGCCACGACCTGCGGCGCGCCCAGCACCTCGGTGCGGTGTCCGCCGACTTGGTCGGTCCGGTCGAGGCGCCAGTGGGTGGCCGCCGGGGCCGCGGCGGACAGGCGGCCGGCCGCGAGCAGCCCGAGGATCGCAAGAAAAGCTGAGCGGAGAAGAAGCATTAAACGCAGCATGCCGGGGGTTTGGAGTGACACAAGCATCCGGGGGCCGGGCCGGTTCATTTCCACCCTTGACCCCCGGAGAGGGCAGGGCTTCTTTCGGCCGCTCCTACTGCCTGATGGTGTAATGGTAGCACAGGCGACTTTGACTCGCCTAGTCGTGGTTCGAATCCACGTCGGGCAGCCATTCGACGCGCGGTCCGAGCACCGCTTGCTCATGGCCTGCGGCCGGCAAAAGCACTTTCGCTAACTTAGGAACATGTTGTGGGATAAGTCGAATGGCCCTGAGCAAGCGAAGCGCGTCGAAGGGCTGATCGATCCGTGGAATTATCCAATCAACTCATCCGGGCCGCCAAACATCTCGCACCAGCGGTCCGGGCCGGAACGGCCGTGGTCTACTTTCTCCGTCTGAAATCAGGCATGATTTATATCGGATGCTCGGTCGATCTGGAACAAAGGCTGCGGGATCACCAGTCTGGCCAAGCCTGTCGGACGACCGCGCTCGATCCACCGACCGCGCTTCTTCGGGTTGAAGTTTGTCCGACGTTTTCCGACGCACGGCGGCGCGAGGCACAATTGAAGCGCTGGTCGCGTCCGAAAAAGGAAGCTCATATCCGGGGCGATTTCGATCGCCTGCGCAAACTAAGCCGGTCCCGCGACCAAAGAATCGGTGGCGCGCCGGGCGTTTCCGCAAAGTGCTGAACGCTTCGCCTTCTTGTGGTCGGCCGCTTAGCCTCACGAAAGTTTGTATTTCCCGCCGGACCGGGCCGCCACTTTTTAAAAACTCCGAACTTTTCGGTGAAACGACAAAGTTGCAGTGGGAACTACTGACAAACAGTATGTTGCACCAGCAGGGTTGCCGACAGACAGCTGATCGAGGGGTGGGACGTTTGGTTGCCGCCTTCGGATGGTGAGTCGCAAGCCCAACAGCCTCTGGGATGAGAAGCTCTCCTGTGCGTATTTATTTGTAGCGTTGGTATGACGGCAGGTTCTTCGCTCTTGGTTGCCGCTATTCCAGCAATGCTTCCAGCGAGGGCTTGAGCAATACCGAACCGCGCGCCAAGGGCTGCTCCTGGTCGAAAGTGGAGTAGGCCATGGCCGCTTGGTTAACGCGCTTGAATTGTGCCAGTGCCCGGGGGCGTTTGGTGGCGGGCAACGAGGCGGCTTCCGGATAATTCGCTGCAAAAATATCGGCTACCAGTGCTGGCGACTGCACCACGAAAACCGGCGAATCCGCTGGTAGCGCCTTGATCCACGCCAGCTCACGTTGCACATCCGCGGGATGACCTTCCGTGATGCACCGGTTCAGATAATAGTCATCCAATCCCTTGCGGTAGTCAGCGGGCAATGGACTTTCCGCGATTGCGTTCGTCAGGGCGCAATAGCGGTTAAACTGGGCGACGCCGAAATTGAAGTCGTCCGCCACCAGCAATCCATTCTGCGCCCGGAGATGCTCGGCAAACACGGTCAGCACCGCTGCCAGCGCCCGGTCGTAACGCTCAATCTCCGGGTTCTGTTGGTGCAACTGGGTCGCGACCACGCCGCGATAATACTCCACCGTTTTCCCCGGCGCAGCCGAGATGTCGCGCACCGCGATCTTCATGGGTGACGGTGCGGACAAGGATTCGAGGCTGTTGGTATTTGGTGCGGGAACAACACCCGTGCGGCCGGCATTGGAAAGGGGGATTGAGTGAACAAGATCTTGGGTCCGGAGTGGTGCGGAAGCACGGATTGTGATCGTCGCGGCGGTCAGGTCCTTTGACTTCGCCGTGACGATGATTGTCCCGGGCTCGCCGGTCGAGCGGACGAGGGTGCAAACCGGCGCGACAATGTAAAATGCCCCCGACATGGCCGCGCGACGATTGATGTCACTGGGGTAGCTGGCCGATGAAACGAGCGTGGCCGGGCCGGCCAGTTCCCACTTGATCTCGCCGCTAAATCCTTGGACGGGATTTCCTGCCGCATCCACGACATCTGCCGTCAGCAGCGCGACCGAATCCTGTCCGGCCTCAAGCGCGGCGTGGCTCGCCACCAGCGTCAGGCTCGCCGGCTGGCCGGCCATGATCACGGAACTGGAGACGCGCTTGCCGTTCTTCATGCCGTCCGCGCGCAGCTCGCCGCGCTCGACGGGAACGTCGTGGAACGTGACGGTGAAGAAATTCGCTGGGCCCGGAACCTGTTGCCCGATCACGCGTCCGTTGAGGGTGAGTTCCACGCTGTCGCAGTTGGAATCCACGATAATGTCCTGCTTTGTGCCGAGATTCTTTTCCTGCCACGCCTGCGGATGGATGAAGGCCATCGGAGCGTTCGTGTAATTGGCCTGCCAGAGAAAATACAGATATTTGGGGATGCGGTAGAGATCCACCCAGCCCTTCGGATTGATGTGCTTGAGCGGCGCATTCACGTATTCGCGGTCAGCGCCGTGGTCGGCGTAGAGCCACATGACGCCGTTGGGCATGTCGATGCGGCCGCGCTGACTCGAGTCGGTCACCATCGCCTGCGCGTGCTGCCATTCCTCCGTGCCGGCGTGCTGGCCATCGTCGGGGGTGAGATCCGCCACGCTCGAATCGGTCCAGCCGCGCACGGTGCAACGCAGAAGGTTTTCCATGTCCATATTCCGGTGCGTGTGGGTGATGAATTTTCCGGCCGGGGCCTCGGCCGAGCGGCGCGAGTGCAAGATGCGCGTGGGGTCTTCCGCATGCGCCCAGGCCGAGTCGGCCGGACGATCCGTTTCGTTGCCCATGGACCACATGACGATGCTGGGATGATTGCGGTCGCGGCGGATCATTTCGATGACCTGCTGGCGCTGCACCTCTCGGCTGAAATCGACCTTCTTGATGTTCGGGACCTCTTCGCAGATCAGGATGCCATAGCGATCCGCCAAATCGTAAACGAGCTCATCCTGGGTGTAATGGGACGTGCGGAGGAAATTGTGCCCCTGGCCAAACCGAATGTCGAAGAGGTCGCGCACGGTCATCCATTTCGGCATGGCGTCGCCCAGCCACGGAAACTCCTGCTGCCGGTTCGTGCCGTGGATGTGGAGCGGCTGGCCGTTGAGGTAGCCGCGATTCTGGGTGCTATTCCACTCGAACCAGCGCAGCCCCAGCGGGCTCAGGTAACGATCCACGGTCGCGCCATCCACGACTACTTCGGATGCGACCGAGTAAAGGCGCGGCGATTCCGGCGACCACAGCTCCGGCGCGGCCACGGTGAAATCGCTTTGGTCAAACGCATGCAGCTCGCCCTGCGCCACCTCGGCGTTCGTCTCCCGCGTGAGCAGCGGTTTGTGGTCAGGCGACAGGATGGTGGTGCGGAGCGTGATGTTACGCGGCGTGGCGGAATCGTTCTTGATCCAGGTGCGGACGCGCACGGTGGCGCTGGTGGCATTGATCTGTGGCGTGGTGACAAACGTCCCGCCCTCGTGGGCGGCTGAACCTTGAAAGGGTATGTGCACCGGGTCTTTGACCACGAGACGGACGTCGCGATAGATGCCGCCGTAGACGTTGAAGTTGCCGGCGGTCATCGGCGGCGTGCGGAATTCGTCATCCCGGCGGGCATTGACGGCGACCGTGAGGATGTTCGGGCCGTCGTGACGCAGATGCTCACCGAGCTCAAAATAGAACGAGGCGTAGCCTCCCTTGTGCTCGCCGAGCAGATGGCCGTTGAGGAAGACGCGGCAGAACTTCATCACGCCGTCGAACTCGACAAAGACTTTCTTCCCGGCGACGACCTTGGCGTCGAGCGTGAAGGATTTCCGATAAACGCCCCAGCCGTTCCACCAATAAGCCGAGTCGCGCTCCGAGGGTTTCATCGTAAACGGATGCACGTCACCCGTGGTCTCGAACGTGTGCCAGGTGTGAGGCAGCGCGAGTCGCGGCCAGCGCGAATCATCCGCCTCGGCGCGCGTGAGATTATCCGGAAGATTCTCCCCGGGCAGATAATGGAACGTCCAGTCGCGGTTGATGGTCTCGACCACGCGTGGCGCGAGACCGTGGCGATAGGTGTAAGTCCAGTTGCCGGACGCGGCCGTCAGCTCTTCGGGAATCGTCTGGCCGACAGGAATCGAGGGCCAGGGCTGAAGGCGTTGCTGGTTCGCGAAGCTGTGGTTGGTCAGCGCCGGCAAAACCGTCAGCACGAACATGGGCAGCAGCCATGCGCCAATTTTGTCCCGGGCGTGGATGCTGGGTGGGCGGGCGTGCGGCATGGCGGTTCAGGGGGTTGGCTGGGGTTAAGTTGGCCGGGATTCGGCTATGCCGCTCAGGCGTTCACTGGTCATAGCTTCTATAAAACGGCTTTTGCGGTGTGGCGGCCTGGCCGGGTGCGCCGAACCATGATTGCAGCGGAGCGGGCCAGTCGGCCGACAGGGGCAGCAAGGTGAATTTCCCCGCGATTCGCATGATGTCGTCGGCCTTGAGGCTGGCTTCCGGCTCGCCACCCTTGTTTCCCCGGCCGGCGAGGAGCGCGTTATGGCTGAAGATGATTCCGTCCGCAGAGTTTTCTACGGCGATGTCCATGTTGGCCCCGGCGAGCAGCGCGCCGGTGCCGGCCCGGCTGGTCAGCAGGGCCAGGTCAACTTCGCGGCGGTTGCCTTGGAAGCGGATATCGGCGCTCGTCAGGTGATACGTGCCAAATTCGTTCAGCACATCCTTGCCCGGATAGCCGGCGAACGGTCCCGCACCGAGCCAGCGAAACTCCGCCGCGGTTTGGGGTGCCGTGACGGAGAGTCCGGCTTCCAGGAATGTGCCGCCGGCATTAACCGGCGTAAAGTCGTAGCTCACCTCGATGCTGCCCTTGCGGGAAATCAGCAGCGTGACTTCGCCGGCGAGCGACTGCTCCGGCACATCGGGGCGAAGGTATTTGCCGCGCACGACGACGCGCGCGCCATCGGCGGTCTGGGTGATTTCGGCTGACTGCACTGCTGCGGGCCGCAGGCACGAGCCCTGCCAGATGGAGCTTTTGCCGGATCGCAGGTCGGATTCGGTGGCATCCTTCTTTGCCCTCGCGAGGCGCAGTTCCTCGCCGAGCGTAAACTTGCGGCCGATATGCGGAAGAAACCCGGACACCAGCAGGCTGCCGTCGGGGCCACTGATTTCCATCGTGCCGGTTTCACGGTTGAGGCTCAGGACAAATCGGTCGTGAACCACGCGCGCGATATTGTCCTGCTGCTCAACCTTTAGGTCACCCGCGACCGGCAGGCTGGCCAGCAGACGCTCGACGACGCCAAGGCCGTTGGTTTCCAGCCGGATGACGCGCTCGACGATGGATCGCCCGGACTCGTTCACGCACCGGAGCTCAAGCGTGTTGATGTTCTCGGCGCAATCGGCCGGCAAGGTGACTTTGAGACTCACGGTCTCCTGCTCGCGTCGTTTGGCGCTCAAGGGCTGGCTGCCGGTCTGCGTTTCGACCCCATTGGCGCGCAGCGACCATTCGAGCTTCATGCCGCCCAAATCGCGAAAGTCGTGTCGGTTCTCCACCTGCAAAACGATTTCCTGTTCACCCTCGCGGACTTTGACCCTGCGCTCCGCGATGCGCACGGGAGCATAGACCTTGCGCACCTGCCAGTAGTCCACCTGCGGCGTGCGGTCGGAATAGACGATGCCGTCGGCCCCATCTGTGCCGGCGGTGTCGTAGTAGTGACTGGCGTCGGGCCAGACATACATCGCGCCATTGGGCGGGGCCCCCGTGAGGGTGGCGTTGCGGCGGATGCCTTGGTCTTGAAACATCCATACCGCACCACCAGCGGTGCGCGGACTGTTGTAGAACAGCTCCCACTGGACCTGCATGCTGTCGAACGCGAGACCCAGCGAGTGGGCGTATTCAGTCCAGATGATGGGGCGTTGAAGAATCTTCGGATAATCGAGAACCCGTTTGTTGCTCGGATAATGCGGCGCGAAGACGTCCACGAAGGCGGGCAGCGCCAGGAACTTCTCGATGTTCAGGTCGAAGTAGCTGCCGACGGTCGGGATGCAGACCGGGCGGGTTGGATCCAGCTCCTTGGTGTAACCAGCGGTTTTCACGCCGAGCTCGGTCACCGGGTTTTCGTTGCCGATGCTCCAGATGATCACCGACGGACGGTTTTTGTCGCGCATGACGGTGGCGCGGGCGCGGGTGAACAGCGGTCCCTCAAAAGAGGGATCGGTCAGGTTCTTGTCACCGAAACCAAACGGCACTTCACACATCACGTAGATTCCCATTTCATCGCAAAGCTCGATCAGGCGCGGATGCGGCGGGTAGTGGGAGGTGCGGAGGAAGTTGATGTTGGCCTCGCGCATGAGTTCGAGGTCGCGGCGCATGAGTTCCTCGGTGGCGACGCGGCCTTCATCCGGCCAGATGTCGTGATGGTCCACGCCGCGCAGCTTGATGGGGCGGCCATTCAGCTTGAGCACGCCATCTTCGGTCGTGATCTGGCGCAGGCCGATCCGATCGGTGAAGTGCTGCACCACCTTGCCGCCGGACTGCACCTCCATTTCGAGACGATAAAGCGAAGGCGTTTCCGCCGTCCAGAGCTGCGGCCGGCTGATGGAGAGACTCGTCGCGCCGCGGCCGTCTGGGGGGAGGGTCAGCTGGAACTCCTTTGTCACCGTGCCGTCCGGCGCGAAGAGTCTTCCCCTCACCATAGCCGATGCGCTGGCGACGACTTCGAGTTGTATCTCCGCCGCGCCCTCTGGCCTGAGGGTGGTGCGCGCGGTGTAGTCTTCAAGATGAACCGCCGGCAGGGCAAACAATGTCACGTCGCGATAGATGCCGGAGAGCGCCCAGCAGTCGTTCGTGTCGAACTCCCACCCTTTGCTCCGCGTGGTCACGCGCACGGCCAGCACGTTGTCGGCATCCCCGGGGAGCAACGCATCGGTCACATCAAACGTCACCGCGTTGTAGCTGCTGGCCCACTCGCCGATCAGTTTACCATTCACCCACGCGGTCAGGCCGTAGAGCACACCGTCGAAGCGCAGATACACCCTTTGCCCGCCCCACGCGCCGGGGACGCGGAAGGTGCGGCGATACAGGCCGGTGCCCTCGTCCACCTTTTTATATTGGGGTTCGGCGAATCCGTGGAGCTCCCAGTGGCTCGGCACTGGGAGCGATTTCCACGCCGCGACGTCGAAGGTCGGTTGGAAGAAGGAATTGTCGCCACCCAGCTCCGAGGCAGGCAGATACTTGAACTTCCAATCACCGTGGAGCGCCAGCGCGCCCGCGCCGAGCTTGACCGGCAGGACATCCTGCGGACCGGCGGCGCGCAGACCGGTCGCAAGGAAACCGATGAGGGAGAAAGCCAAGGCGATGCAATGAATTCGTTTCATATAAAAATGTCCGGCGGGAATCGGGTGCGTCTCAGGGAACGAGGGAGTTGAGGTAGTTTTCCAGCTGGGTGTAACCGTTGGCGTCAACGCGGCGGCCGTCGGCGGGGTTGTGGGGATCGAGGCGGTGCGCGATTTCCCAGGCATCGGGCATGCCATCGCGATCAGTGTCGAGTGGCGCAGGGGCGGAGGTGAGCTGCGGCCAGCCGCCCACTTCGGATTGCGAATCGATGACCTTGCCTTGCTTCTGCCGCACGTTGTTCGTGACCCGGGTGTCGACGGCATCGCGCCGGAGCGAGGCGCCGGCGCGGTCCAGCACAAGTTCGAAGGCGACGGCGGCGGACTGCGTGAGCGGGGCGTTGGCGCCGAGATCCGGTGCGGCGGATTTCCAATCGCCGAGCTTGCCGGCATAGAGATATTTCGTGGGCGGAGTCAGCCAGCGCTTAAAATCGAGCGCGGCATAGTTGTCGCGCGTAAGATCCTCGCGGCCCTCGAATATGTTTCCGCTCATATGGCCTTGGGCGAGATCCGGGAGACTGCCTTTCATCGCGATCGGCAGGAGGGTCGGGTCGGTCATCGGCCCCGGGCGCCACGTGTTGTTGATGCAGTTGATGAAGTGGTCGCAGAAATTCGCCGTGCTGCCCTTGCTCCAGTTGTAGATGACGTTGTTGCGAAAATCGACGGTGTATTGCGGCGTGGACGTTTGCGCGCTGCCCAGCGAAGGGTGGCGATCGCGGCAGGTCGAAATCAGATTGTGGTGGAGCGTAACAGGGCCGCTGAGATCCCGATACGAGGCGGCCATCGCGTGCCCGCCCTCTTTCCCGTGGATGCTCCGGTTGAGCGCCTCGCTGATGATGCACCACTGGAGCGTGAAGTTGCCGCCACGCCGCAGATCGTGCGTGCCGTCGATCGCCCAACTGAGCGAGCAGTGGTCCATGATCACGCGGTCGATGTCTTCGGTGTTAAACGTGTCGTCGCCGCCCTTCGCTCCTTTGGCTTTGTTTTCGTCGCCGAGGCGCAGGCGAATGTAGCGCACAATCACGTCGTGCGCGCCGTGAATCCGAAACGTGAAGTCGCGCAGCGTGATGCCGTCACCCGGGGCCGTCTGGCCCGCGATGGTGATGAAGGATTTGTCGAGGACCAGTTGGCTCTTCAGTTGAATCGTGCCGCCGACCTCGAAGACAATCGTGCGCGGCCCGGCCACCGTGCGCAGGCCGTCGCGCAGCGAGCCCGGACCGGAGTCCGCGAGGGTCGTGACGTGGTAGACGTCGCCGCCCCGGCCGCCCAACGCGAGACGGCCGAAGCCTTCCGCGCCGGGAAACGCGGGAACGGCGGTGGGCGCGGCCGCCCAGAGCTGGCCGGTCGCCAACACGATGAGTCCGCCTATTCGCCGGAAATGTCTGGTGGATATTTGCACAATGATGGGGAGAAATACCGAAATCAGGTTTTCAGCTTGGCGGGTTTGCGTGCCCTCCGCGACTCGTATTTGGGAAGACAAAAACTGGTGGGACTGGCACGGGATGAGGCGGAGAGCCACGGGTCAACCCGGACGATTGCTGCGACCAGCGCGGAGCGTCGTTAAAACGGGCGCGGTGGGCGCAAGATCGGGTGGCCAAGCGGGCCGGTAGCCAAAGGGCCAGCCGCGGTGAAAACTCTGCGGCACCGCGGAGACCAGACTGCAGCCGACGCCAGGGAGGAAAAGGGCGAGCCGGATACGGGGAAGGCACATCGGCGCGGGGGTCACCAAATGCCCTTAACCCCGGCCTCGAATTGTCGCGGTCGCCGATAGATGTAGCCAGGGCGGAGGGTGTAGTCGCGAAACGTGTTGCCCGCAGAGGTCAGGGGCTCTGATTCGAGCAGGTTGTAAACATCGAGGAAGAGCCGCAGGCGGTTGTTGAATTTATACTCGAGCTTGAGATCCATATCGAGGATTCGGCGGCGGAGATAAGACTGGGCTGGGTTGACGTTATATTGCAGAACGTATCCGCTCCGCCAGAAGCCGAGCACACGGATCGACCACGGTGACCGTTGGTAGGTGAGCCCGGCATTTACGGTATCGGGGATGTAATTCTGTAACGCGCCAACGGTCGTCGAGCCGGTGGTCGGCAGGTTGCCTTTGGCGTCCACGTTGGTCCAGTTGGCGTAACCGCCGAGGCCGGAGAGGAAGCCGGGCAGAAAGACGAATTGCTGCTGGTAGGCGATCTCCAGGCCCTTGACCGTGGCGGCGCCGGTGTTTTCGCGCGTGACCAGCTCGTAGCCGGCGAATGGCGCACCAAACGGCCCGCCGTCGGGCCCGAGGATTTGCGTCACCTGCGTCATGAAATCGGAAATCTCCTTGCGGTAAAGGCTGACGGAAATCAGCCCGGCGGGCTCGAAGAAATATTCTGCGGAGACATCGTAATTGTTCGTGATCTGCGGCCGCAGGGCCGGATTGGGCTGGGTAATCCGGCCGGGCGCGCCGGTGGACGTGGGGATATCGGAGATGGTGGTGGTCGGGCGCAACGAACTGAACCCGGGGCGGCCGATGCCCTGACTGAAGCTTGCGCGGAACTGGAGCCGCTTGCTCACCTCGTAGCGGGCGAAGAAGCTCGGGAAGGAGTTGCCATAGTGCCCCTTGGTTTGAATCGGCGTGTATTGCTGATCGATCGGGAGGACGCTGGTTGTGCCGCGTCTCAAATAGCCATGGCCCTCGACATCGGTCCGCTCATACCGCAGACCGCCCGACAGGGTGAGCGGAAGCGGCCGCAAGCGGAGTTCGCCCATGACGTAGCCGGCTGAAACAGCCTCCTTGATGTAGCCATCATTGCTGAGCGCATTGCGGGCGGCGGTTTCGGCATTGAAGGTCCAGCGGTTGGAACCGGCGAGCACATCGGCGAGCGCCGCCTGCGAACTTACGCCCAGGAGTTCATTCGAGTAGATGCCGAACGGATTGATCGGCTTGTCGGCGAACTGCGAGAAATCGGCGCCGGCGTTGGGGATGCTCCAGCTGTAGGAGGTGTTGCTGACGGGATCGTTGGTCCGCTCCTGCTGGCGGCGACTGAAGCCGGCCTTCAGTTCCAGGGGGAAACGGGTCGCAAACTTGCGCGTGAGGTCGGCGCGAAGCGTGAGGATCGTGTCGGTGTTGTCGTTGATGCTGTAGGCTTGGGAGGCGGTGGTGATATTCGCCAGGCTGACGGCCAGCGGCGCATCGCCGCCGGTGTAGATGATGCGCGGGAGGAGCGGGTCGATGCTGCGATCGATGGTCACGTGGGTGGCGGCGCGACCGCGCACCTGGAGATCGGCGTTGTTATTGCGCACTTCGTCCTCGCTGCGCGACACGCTCCAGTCCAGCCGGTAGTCGCCGAAAGTGTGGCGGCCACCGCCCTGAAAGAGCCAGACGACCGACTTGTTGATCCGGAAAGTATCGTCGAGACCGCTTTGGGCGTTGCGCCAGCGGGTCAGACCGAGCGTCTGGAAATCGGCCAGCACGCCAGCGGCCGTGAGGTTGAGTGGATTGCCGGCCGCGTCGACCGGGATGATGGTGGGGTTGCCTTCAGGCGCCACACTGATGCGGGTGTTCTTCGTCGTAGATTCGCGGGTGCTCTCGTTGCGAAACATGTTGAACGACACCGTCGACTCTTTGCCGAGCTTGTAGTCGAACTTTGCGCCGAAGTTGAAACGCTCGACCGTCTCCGCCCGTTTGCGGCGGCGGACGTTGGTGGGAAACGTCGTGCCTTCGACCAGCTGTTCGGGCGGGAGATTCGTGTTCGAGAAGATGTTGATCATCTCGTTGCCCTCGAACGGCAGGTCGATGAGCGTCGGCTTGTCGCTCTTCGTGACAGAGAAATTGGCGCCCAGATTGTTCTTCCGGCCGAAGAGGCTGAAGACGTCGCTGTAGGCGAACGAGGCGGCGTAGCCGGGTTTCGGGTCGTCGTTGAGCCCGCGGATCGCGCTCATGCCGAAGTTATAGCCGAATTGACCGCGCGGCCGATCAAAGGCGCTCTTCGTGACCAGGTTGATGGTGCCGCCAACGGCGTCCGCTTCCATGTCGGGGCGCAGCGACTTGCTGACCTCGATGCGTTCGATGCGGTCGCCGGGAATGCGGTCGGTGTCGACATTGCGCGATTCGCCCGAGGCGCTGGCAAGCCGCGCGCCATCGACCGTGATCGAGTTCTCCGTGTCAGGCACACCGCGGATCGAATAGGTGCCGGTCTGGAAACCGACGCCGGGGATGCGTTTCAACGCGTCGTCGATGCGTCCGTCCGCGGTGCCGCCGAACTCGTCGGCGGTGATGACGTTGACCGGATTGGCGCTGCGGCGCTGCTGCGTGACGGCGGCCGCTCTGCCGCTGCGCTCACCCTCGACCACCAAGGTGGCGAGCACCAATACTTCGGAGGCCTTAAGGGGTATCTCGATCACCGTGGTCCCTCCGGCCTGGACGGTGACGGCCTGGACGGCGTCTTCAAAGCCTGAATAGGTTACGCGGAGCGAGTGCGAACCGACCGGGACGCCCCGGAAGGTGAAGCGACCGTCGCGCTCGGCGCCGGCTTGCAGCGACAATCCATCAATTTCGACGAGGGCAAATTCGAGCGGAGCCCGGGTTTCTCGGTTGATGACGGTGCCGGCGATCGTGCCGGCTTCGGCTGCGACCGCCGAGGAAGGGGAAATCGCGAGGGCCAGGACACTGGCGAGCAAGGCGCAAGCCGGTAGGCCTAAGCGGCAGAACTCGAGGAGTCCGGACAGGGTGTGACAGGGCGGCAGGAGCTGGATGCGGGTAGTTTTCAAAGGGCGATATGGGTTTGGTCGTTAACGCTCGATTCAGTCCCCGACGCGGCCGAGGGATTGTTAGGGGTGATCTCCCGACTGCACCGAGCTCCGCGCGAGCTGTCGCCCGAACGGTCAGGTCGCGGCGAAACCATCACAACGGTCGCTTTACGCACATCATTGCGAACCGCCCAACCCGCAATTCGTCCGCGCGGTTTGGTTTCAGGGCCCGCGGATTTTCAGCGTCGGGCCGTCACGCCAGACGCCGTCGATCACGATGCTGGCCCCGCGGCTGTTGGTGGCTGGATCATTGTGTTCCACCATGCCCACCAGTTGCTCAACGGCCACGGCCCCAAGCAGGGGGTGGTCATGGTAGACCCCAGCAAACTTCGGCCCCTCCTCCTTGTAATCGAGCGTCACCAGACTGACATCCTGCGGGACTCGCCGGCCCGTGGACTTCAGCCAGCGCCGAATGGGTGTCAGGTGCTGCAACCCGAGGATCGCATCCGGCCGGTTCTTCGCCAGCCAGGGCGCGAATGTCGCTTCGTCCTCGCCCTCGCCGAGCAGCAGCGGTGGCAACGCGGAGGCGGAATCCTGGTGCTGGAATTGGTCGATCAGGTAGGCCGACAACCAGCGGTTCTCCACTTTTTCGCTAACCCGCCGCGGCAGCACGATACCAATGCGCCCGCAGCCTTGCCGCCGGCACTTGGCCAGCGCGACGTGCACCGCGAGCGCATGGTTGTGCACCACGCGTGACACGGGAATTCGGTGGGAGTAACCGACGGCCATGGTAGGAAAGCGCGTCCATTCCACCGCGACGGTTTCTTGCACAGAATGCAGCGGAGGCAGGATCAGCCCGGCTATATTGCGCGCGGCAAGAATTTCGGACAAGCGGTGCGGTGACATTCCTTGAATGGCGGCGCTGAACTCTTCGAGTCGATAGCCGTATTCCCCGGCCCGTTTCGTGGCTCCCGCAATCAACTGCCGATAGTCCTCCCGATAGGATTGACTCGCCGCTGGCCACTGCGGGAGCAGGAAGGCCAGCGTGGCATGGTATTTCTCGCGGTTGCGATTGCGCCGGGAACGGATCAAGGCGGACACCAGCGGATTCGGGCGATAGCCTAGTTTCGAGGCCACCTGCAGCACCTTCGACCGAACCTCGGCGGAGACGCCGGCGCAATTGCGGAGGGCGCGCGAGACGGTGGCGGCGTGGACCCCCGCCTCACGGGCCACGTCCTGCATGGTGCTTCGCGTTTCCGGCATCAGACGGACTCCATCGGTGCGGGGCAGCGACTTCAACCCGATTCAGTGCCTGACGAAGGCCGCGACGACCACCCGGTCACAGGGGCGCCCGGTAGGCATCCGGCCCGCCGAACTTGCGCCACTCACGCCGGGCGCGCTCCAAGCAGAACACCGCGGCCAGAAAGAGCACGGCCATGATCAGGTGGATGAACCGGTAGGGGCCGACCTTGACCGCTCCGATCAGCGGCCAGTGCATCACCGCGTGGTAACCCTTCATCGCGCTGAGGAACCAACCGACGAGCGGACTAATCACCCCCACGATGGCGATCGACTGCAGCATGGCGTTGGCCGATGTGAGCTGACCGATGCGCTGCGGATGGATGATCGTCTGGCTGAAGACCGTTTGCGCCAGCATCACCATACAAAACAGCAGCCCGGTGAACAGGGTGGAGACCGCAAAGCTCCGTTCGCCTGTCACCACAAAAAACGACACAAGGTAGGCCGCGACATTTAACCAGAGGGCCAATGAAAATACACGGATGGATCCCCAGCGATCCAGCAGAAGGCCCACCGGATAGGCGAAGAGCAGCCAGACCAAGAAGGGCCAGGCTGAGAGTCGAGCGGAAGTCTCCAGCCCTAGTCCGAGTTCGTATTGCGGAAAGAAGATCAGGAAACCCATCAGCATCGCCACGGCATTAACGAACAGCCGCGCCCCATACATCCACCAATACAAGGGGGAACTGAAACACTCAGAACAATAGTTCCGCACCGCATACCAGAGCCCCTTCCTGCCGCCGTTCGTGGCCACCTTGTCGACGACGATGGGATGTTCGCCTTCTTTCACGAACCAGCACACGGCGGCGAACACCACGAGGTTGAGCGCCGCCACTCCGGAGAACACCGCCTTCGCATGGGTCTCGACGTGGCTCAATAGCCAGAAGGTCAAGACGAAGGTGCCGAGCGCTGCCACGACGCGAAACAACGACATGAATCGGCCGAATTGACCAACGGGCACGACATCACGCACCAGGCTGAAGAAGACTGGTGTGACCACACACTTGCCCGCCTGAAAGGCGCAGACGAAAACGCCGAATGCCAGCGCGATCGGCGACACCGACAGTCCGCGGCAAATCCCGGAGAGCCAAGGGTCGCCACCCATAATTCTCGCGAGGTCCGGAGCAAATGGCGTTATCGCCAGGAACAGCGACACGAACGGCGTGGCCCAAGCAAGGAAGGGAATCCGCCGGCCCCAGAGTGAACGCGTGCGGTCGGAGCGATAGCTCACAACCGGATTGATAAGCATCATTAAGATCGACGGAATTGAACCCACAATGAAGGCGATCTCCATGTCCGAGACACCATGTTGCTTTAGGATCACGGGCATTACCCGCGGCCCAATTTGATCGATCAGGACAAAGGCAAAGTCCCCTACGAGCAGCCAGCCAAACACTCGCGCCAGCGCGTTTGGGGTGGAGGTTAACTTGCCCGCCCGATTGCCGGTGGTAGGCGTTGAATCAGCAGGTGCTTGGTCTACAGCATCCATGATATCGGCAGTGCGCG
>JAQSDJ010000065.1:40413-51409 GCA_029945855.1 Lacunisphaera sp. | reverse complement strand
CGGCCGCAAGGGCCGTTGAGGGCAACGGCCCCTACCCGGTTCATTTCAATCGCCACGCTCATTTCTGGTTCTTCCGGATCTGGTCCGTGATCGTGATGGCCACCTCGAGGGCGGACTTGCCGAGGGCGCCGCCGACCTTCGGCTGCGTCGCCTCGCTCACGCTCGCGATGAAGTGCGCCAGCTCGATCGCCAGCGGCTCGCCCTTCTCGATGGGAATCTCGTTGACCGGGATGGAACTCGCGTCGCCGGCCTTGGCCAGGCCGACCTTCAGCTTCAGGCCGTAGGCGATGATGTCGCTCTTCTTCACCAGGTGGCCCTTCTGGTTCATGAAATCGAGGGACAGGTAGGCGTTGTCCTGGAAGACGCGGATCTCGCGGTTCTTCTTTAAACTCATGCGCGAGGCGCTGAGGTTCGCCACGCAGCCGTTCTCGAACTCGATGCGGGCGTTGGCGATGTCCTCGGTCTTCGAGAGCACGTTGATGCCGACCGAGTCGATCTTGCGGATGGGCGACTTCACGAGCGCGAGCACGATGCCGATGTCGTGGATCATCAGGTCGAGGACGACGCCCACCTCGGTGCCGCGCGTCTGGTAGGGCGCGAGCCGCTCGGTGGTGATGTATTGCGGACGGCCCGTGTGCTTCTCGAGGTAGCTCATCACGGGGTTGAAATGCTCGATGTGGCCGACCTGCACGAGGCAGCCGTGCTGCCGGGCGGCGGCGAGCACCTGCTCGGCCTCCTCCAGGCTGGCGCAGAGGGGTTTCTCGATCAGCAGGTGGCAGCCCTTCGCCAGCAGCGGGAGCGCGACGAGCGCGTGCTTGTCCGTCGGCACGACGACGCTGATGGCGTCGCAGGCCTCGCCAAGTTCCTCGATGGTGGCGAAGCGCCGGCAGTGGTGCTTCGCGCAGATCTCCGCCGCGCGGGCGTCGCTGGTCTCGAAGATGCCGGTGAGCTCGGCGTTGGGGAGCGAGGCGTAGATGCGGGCGTGGTGCTGGCCGAGGGAGCCGACACCGGCGACGCCGCATTTGATCCGGGGTTTAGCCATGGCGTGAGGTTTCAGGATTAATCCGGACGACGCAATCCTTGGGTGGGCGGAGAATCGATAGCGCGCAGCGGCGGCGCGCCACTGCGGGAAATGGTGTCCCGGTAGGGGCGGTTGCCCCCAACCGCCCTGGCCCCGAGGGCCGTTGAGGGCAACGGCCCCTACCCTCCCTATTTCAACCCCGACGGCAGGCGCGGCGAGGAGATCAGCTCCCCGAACACCCGCCAGCGTGCGACCGGATCGGCGCCGGCTTTCCGCTCGATGTAGTGCCGCACGATTTCCTCGCCGAGATTGTAGTTGATGACGTAGCTGCGGTATTTGTCCATGAACCGCACGCTCTGCTGCGCCCGCGCGGGGGTCATGAGGGCGAAACGGTTGAGCCAGTCGACCGCTTCGGCCGCGGTGATATCGCCGTTCAGGTAGCGGCGCGCGGCCTCGTTGCCGGCGAAGCTGAGCCGCTTGGTCAGATCGAGGATGCGATAATAATCCCCCACCCGCGTGGCCTCCAGCCCGGCCAGCGGAAAGAGCACGTCGCGCTCGAAGGCCAGGCGCTCGGCCGCGGTGAAGACCACCACCTTGCCGTAGTTGGCCGTGCCCTCGGCGATGAGCGACTGCGGGCTGAAGAGCGGGTAGACGGAGAATTCGATCCAGCCGCGGTCGCGCAGGAGGTTTTTCTCGAGCAGCGCGTTGTAGACGTGGTGGCCGGGATAACCCTCGTGCGCGGCCAGGTCCACGGCGCGGTCGATGTAGACCGGCAGGTCGGTGTTGACCTGGATGAGGCTGTGATAATTGCCCTTATACCAGTTGTAGCCGCCCCAGGGTTTCTTGGTCACATACTCGACCGTGAAACTCTCGCCGGCGGGCAGCGCGAGGTGCGACAACGTCCGCTCCCGGCAGGCCTTGATCGCGGCCTGGAACACGGCGTCGAGTTTTTCTGGCGGGATGATGAACTGTTTCTTAAAGGCATCCAGCCGCTCCGTAAGCGAGCCCGGCCCCGGCAGCGCCCGGTCGAGTTCCGTCAGCATCGCGCGGAAATATTCCTCGGAGTTCACCGGTGCGACGGCGTCGAAGAGCAGCCTGGATTCCTCATCGAAGGCATATCGTTTGCCCCCGAGCATCTCGATGCGCGCCTCCATGGCGCGCAGCTGCTTGGTCAGGTATTCGTGGCGCAGGCGGCCCATCTCCTCGAGACCGTTCAGCTCGCATGCCGCGAGACCGGCGCGCAGGGCGCGGGCGCGCTCCTGAATCGCGGCCAGCGGCAGTTTCTCGGCGGTCGCCGCCGCCTGCCACTCCGCCGGGCCATGGTAGGCGTCAACAAAATCGCCATCGTGCACCCCCAGGGCGAGGGAGAGTTTCACATAGGATTCGGCGATCGGGTTCATGTCGGTGGCGGCGGGAGCGGTAGTTGGAAACAGCGCCACGAGGCCGAGCAGGCATGAAAATATAGGCCCTATATGTCTCATAGGCCCTATCTCATCACACAAACCGCCCGTCGTGCAAAAAGAGCTGGCGGGCGGTCTTCGCGGCATGCGCGGGATTATGCGTCACGAGCACGAGCGCGGTCTTCTCCTCGGCACAGACGCCAAGCAGCAGCTCGATGATGCTGTCGCCGGTGCGCTCGTCGAGGTTGCCGGTCGGCTCGTCGGCGAGGATGACCTGCGGTCGGTTCATGAGGGCCCGGGCCACGGCGACGCGCTGGCGCTCGCCGCCGGACAGATGCGAAGGGAGATGGTGCCCGCGCTCGGCGAGGCCCACGCGCTGGAGCAGCGCCGTGGCGCGGGCGCGCTCGGCCGCCCCCACCCCGCCGACCATGCGCGCGCCCATGAGGACATTGGCGAAGGCGTCGAGCTCGGGGATGAGGTAATACGACTGGAAAACCATGCCGAGAAAACGACCGCGGCGGGCGGTCAGCTCGCCGAGGGAAAGCTGGTGCGCGGCCTCGGCGGCCCAGAAGAGCTCGCCCGCGTCGGGCCGGTCGAGGCCGGCGAGGATGTTGAGCAGCGTGCTCTTGCCCGAGCCGGACTCGCCGCGGATCGAGACACTCTCGCCGGCGGCGACGGTCAGGTCGACGCCCGACAGCACCGCGAGCACGCGGTCGCCGCTCGGGTAGGTCTTGCGCAAGCCCGAGGCAGAAAGGACTGAAGAGCTGAAAGACTGAAGGGCTGAAGCCATGAAATGAGAGTGGCAGAAGTGGGCGGAGCGGATAATTCAGCTTTTCAGTCCTTCAGCATTCAGCCTTTATTCCGACCGAAGCGCCTCCACGGGTTTGAGCCTCGCGGCGCGCCAGGCCGGGATGAGGCCCGCGAGCGTCGAGGCGATGATGGAGAACACCACGATGATGACCACGTCCTTCGGCTCGGTGTGGGCCGGCAGGTTGCTGAACTGGTAGAACTTCACGAACACCTCCTGCCCCATGGTGAAGCTGGCGATGAACTGCACGAGCGCGTTGCGGTAATGGAGCAGCAAAAAGCCGAGGCCGAGGCCCGCGACCGTGCCGCCGGCGCCGATGAACAGGCCCTGGAAGCAAAAGCACGCGGCGACCGACCGGGCCCGGCCGCCCATCGCGCCGAGCAGGCCGATCTCCCGGGTCTTGCGGACGACCGTGACGAGCAGCGAGCTGGTGATGGAGAACGCCGCCACGACGACGATGAACGTGAGCAAAAAGAAGATCATGTTCCGCTCGAAGCTGAGCACCGCCTGGAAGTCGGCGTTGGCGTCGAACCACGTGAGCGCTTGCGCCACCGGCGGCAGCAGCGCGTCGAGCGCCGCGACGGCGGCATCGGGATCGGCGCCGGGTTTCAGCCGGACGTTGTAGCCGTGGATCAGCTGCTGCAGGCCGTAGAGGTCCTGCATCAGGCGCAGCGAGCAGATCACGGTGGAGCTGTCCAGCTGCTGGTGACCGATGCGGAAGATGCCGGCGACGCGCACCTCGCGCGGCAGCAGCACCTCGTTGCGCTTCATCCGCTCGAGCATGAGCGGCGAGTAGATGCTGACCTTCCCGCCCACGCCGACCCCCAGCGACTCCGCGAGCAGCGAGCTGAGGATCACCGAGTCGTCGTCGAGGTCGTCGAGCGCCCCGGCCGTCAGGTAGCGTTCCAGCGGAATGACCTGCCTGATGCGCTCGAGGTCAAAACCCTGGATGACGGGAAACGCCGGGTGATGCTCGTATTCCAGCATCACGACGCCCTGCGCGTAGGGTGCGGCGGCGGCGACCGCGGGCACCTGGGCGATCGCCGACTCCACGGCCTCGGTCGCCTCCATCGGCCGGCGGCCGCGGATCTGCACCTCGCCCTGGGTGTCGATGATCATCTGCTTTATCTGGTGGCCGAAGCCGCCCATGACGCTCGTCGACACCAGCATCAGCGCCACGCCCAGCCCGACGCCCATGATCGAGATGATCGTGAAGAAAGGCAGCCGCCGCCCCGAGGGGAAGAGTTGCTTAAGGGCGAGATAGAGCGGCCAGGGCATGGAGGAAGAAAGATTGAAGGACTGAAAGGCTGAAAGGCTGAAATCTACGGAGCGGGTTTCAGCCCTTCAGTTCTTCAGCCTTTCAGCCTTTTGCGTCCGAAGGGCGCATGGAGGGAAACAAAATCACGTCGCGGATGCTCTCGGCGCCGGTGAGCAAAATGCAGAGCCGGTCGATGCCGACGCCCATGCCGCCGGCGGGCGGCATGCCGTGCTCAAGCGCGAGCAGGAAGTCCGTGTCCATCTTCTGCTGGTCCTCGCCGACCTGCGCCTCGAACATCTGGCGCTGCACGAACGGGTCGTTCTGCTCGGAATAGGCCGGCGCGACCTCCATGCCGCCGATGATACACTCGAACACGTCGATCAGGCCGGGGTCCTCGGCGTTGAGCTTGGCCAGCGGGCACAGCTCCTTGGGCAGGTGCGTGACGAAGGTCGGCTGGATGAGCGTCGGCTCGATCTTCTTGCCAAAGATCTCGTTCACGATCTCGTGCGTTTCCCAGCCCGGATGGATCTCGAGCCCGAGCTTTGCCGCGGCGGCGGTGGCCTGCGCCCGGTAGTCGGATGCACCGCGCTGCGCGCTGAGCTTGAAACCGACCGTCTCATCGATGAGGTCAAAATAACGCGCTTCGCGCCATTCGCCGGCGAAGTTGATCATCTGCCCGCTCGCGGCGTGCTTGATCTCGAAGCTGCCGATGACGTCGCGGCAGAGGTCGGTGAAGAGGCCCTTGAGCAGGTCCATCATGCCACGGAAATCCGAGTAGGCCTGGTAGACCTCGAGCATGGTGAACTCGGGGTTGTGCTTCCGGGAGATGCCCTCGTTGCGGAAGATGCGGCCGATCTCATAGACGCGGTCGTAGCCGCCGACGAGCAGGCGCTTGAGGCGCAGCTCGAGCGCGATGCGCAGGTAGAAGTCGGTGCCGAGCGCGTTGTGGTGCGTGACGAACGGCCGCGCGGCGGCGCCGCCGGCCACGCCCTCGAGCACCGGCGTCTCCACCTCGAGGAACGACCGCTTGGCCAGCGTCGAACGGATGCTGGCGACGATGCGGCTGCGCATCATGAGGCGGGCGCGGGACTCGGCGTTGACGATGAGGTCGAGATAGCGCTGGCGGTAGACCTGCTCCATGTCGGACAGGCCGTGCCATTTCTCCGGCAGCGGGCGCAGCGCCTTCGCGACGAGCGTGTATTTCTCGACGCGCACGGTGATCTCGCCGGTCTTGGTCTTGAAGAGCGTGCCCTCGGCACCGATGATGTCGCCGAGGTCGAGTTTCTTGAACGCGAGGTAGGCCTCCTCGCCGATGACGTCCTTCTTGAGGTAGAGCTGGATCTGGCCCTGCTGGTCGAGGATCTTGACGAACTGGCTCTTGCCCATGTCGCGAATGACGACGAGCCGGCCGGCGACCTTGACGGCGACGGCGTTGTCCTGCCCCTCGACGTGCAGCTTCATCGCGTCGGCGGAGAAATGCGTCTGGGCCGTGCTGGCGCGGAACGGGTCGAAGCCCGCCGCGCGCATGTCCTGCAGCTTCTTCAGCCGCACGGCATACTGGTCATGGGTGATGTCCTCGGGAATTTCGCTCATGGAACGGCGGACGTTGCCAAGCCCGCCAGCGCAGCGCAAACGCATTCTCGCGACCTGTAATTCCTTGCCCGGCTGTTTCTTCCGGCGTAAGTTGCCGGCCTCGTGCAACCCCTGGTCACCTCGATTCTGGTCAGCGCCTGTCTCGGCGCGCTCGTCGGACTCATCCGGCAATGGAGCGACCAGTCCGCCAAGCCCGGGGCCGAGGCGGACCTCGGCGGCCTGCGCACCTACACCCTGCTGGCCGTGCTGGGCTGCGTCGGCGCGTTCTTGAGCACCCACTACTCCATGGCGGTCCTCCCCGTCGTGCTGGCGGTCGTCGCGCTGCACCTCACGTCCATGCAGCTGCGGGGCGTCACCGCCGGCAGCCAGCCCGGCAGCACTTCCCTCGCCTCCTCGCTGCTCACCTGCCTGCTCGGCGCGCTGGTGCAATGGGGCCACCTGCAACCGGCCGTGGTCGTCGCCGCGCTGACCGCGGTCTTCGTCGGCATCAAGCAACCCGTCCATGCCTGGACCCGGCTGCTGACCCCCGAGGATATCCGCGGGACCCTGCAATTCGTGGCCATCACCGGCGTGATTTTGCCGCTCGTGCCCGACCGCGCCTACGGGCTCTTCGACGGCTTCAATCCCTATTCGACGTGGCTCATGGTCGTGCTGATCTCGGGTCTCGGCTTTGCCGGCTACCTGATGATGCGTTTCCTCGGGGCGCAGGCGGGCATCACGATCACCGGCCTTGCCGGCGGCCTCGCCTCGAGCACGGCCACGACGCTGGCGTTCAGCCGCCGCAGCAAGGACGAGCCCGAACTGTCGGCCAGTTACGCGACCGCCGTCGTGCTCGCCTGCACGGTGATGCTGCCCCGCGTGCTCTTCGTGGTCGGCGTGGTGCGCCGCGAACTGGCCGTGAGCCTGATCGCGCCCTTCGCCCTCATGGCCGTGCCGGGGACGCTCTACACGCTCTGGATGTGGTTTACCCGGCGACCGGTCGATGGCACCACGGTCGCCACCCCCAAGCTCTCCAATCCGCTCTCGCTCGGCATCGCCATCAAGTTCGCGCTGATCTACGCGGCCATCGCCTTCCTCGTGAAGGCGGCCACGCAGCTCGAGTGGCAGGGCAGCCTGCTGCCGCTGAGCTTTGTGTCGGGCCTGACCGACCTCGACGCCATCGCGCTGTCGATGGCCGGCAGCCTCAACGGCGGCGTGGTCACGCCGGAGCTGGCGGTCAAGGCGGTCATGCTCGGCGCCATCGCCAACACGCTCATGAAAGGCGGGCTTGCCGTTTCGTTCGGCTCACCGGCCCTGCGGCGGCAGGTCGCGCTCGTGCTGGGCCTGACCGTGCTCTGCGGCCTGGGCGGCTTCTGGCTGGTGCGCTGAGCGCCCGCCTGCTTCACGCTCGCCCGCCGGAAAAAAGCAACTGGACGCGGTGCGCCCGCGCCTCCGCCTCGCTGCGGTAGGTCAAGCCGTCGATCGGCCCGAGCACGGTGCCCGTGCGCCGGCACTGGTAGCGTCCGCGACCGAGCGCGGTGAAATCGTCCACCGGCCGGAGGCTCGCCGGATCCGCCTGCTCCGCGCCCAACAGCAGCGGGCCGTGGGCGAAACGATAATAACCCGGCGGCAACGCGGCCGTGGCCGGCTGCACCACCGAGATCGCCAGATGAAAATCCAGAGCCAGCGCGGCACCCGGCGTGAGCTTCAGATCCGCCGTCATGAAGCCCGCCGTCTCGCGCAGTTCCACCGGACGGCCGTCCTGCCGCAGCACAAGGCTGCCTGCCGGGACACCCGGGGGCACGACGAAGTGCCAGGTCAGGCGCGCGGCGCGCGGGCAGTCGACCACGGTCCACTCCACCCGGCCGGCCTGCGGGTAGTCGCTGCGGCACTGCAGCCCGATCGGGCCCTCGGGCAGTCGCAGGGTGTATGCCCCCTCGAAGTAGAACAACTGCCAGACTGTCCGGCGGGCCGGATCCAGCATCATGTTGAACTGGGCCGCGCGCGCGAGGCCCTCCGCGCCGCGCATCGAGCAGCACCAGGGCGCCTCGAAAATCTTCGGATGCGGCGCCAGATGCAGGCGGCCTTCCGCCCCGACGCAGAGGTCGCAACCGAAGCCGCCGTTGGGCCGCTGCGCGTAGCTGAGCGCGTTAAAATAGATGCGATGCGCCGCCGCCACATAGTCGGCCTCGCCGGTGGCGCGCCAGAGTTCGACCGCGAGCAAAAACGAGTCCACCACCCCGCAGGCCTCCGTCCACTCCGGCCGGCCGAACCAGTTGTAATTCGCGTAGTGCTCCGACTCGGCGCGCGCCCGGTAGGCCTGATAACGGGCTCGCACCAGCGCCAGCAGGTCCGGCCGCGGATCCACCTCGCCCCACCACCGCATGATCCCGCGCAGGGTGCTGAGCGTGGAATGGGTCTGCGCCCCGATGAGTTCGATATCGAGCTGCGCGTAGCGGGCGATCATCGTCTCGATCAGCGCGCGCAGGGGCGGCGTCGGCTCAATCGTGTAAGCCTGCGTCAGGCCATCGAGCGTGAAGAACACCGTGCCGATGTCGGTCGAGAGGCCGAGCCACGGGCCCTCGTGCTTGACCGTCAGGCCGATGGCCTGGCCGGCCCCCAGCTTGGCCAGGGGACGGTCGGGATAGGCGGCGTAGAGCGGACGCGCCGGCAACATGAGCTGCGCGACCACCGACCGGATGACCGCCAGGGCGCGGGGATCGCGCTTCCATCGGTAATACTCGCAGAGCCCGCGCAACAGGCCGTTGTGGCCGCCGACCTGGTTCTCGTCCGCCGTGCCGGCCGGATGGATGGGCCCGATATAGCCGCACTCGTTCAAGGCCGAGGGCAGGCGCGCGATCACCTCCTCGAGATATTGCGGCTCGTTGTCCAGCGCCTGGCCGAGCAGCGAAAGCCCGAGCATCGCCCGGCCGATCCAGTCACCCGGGGCCTCGGCGGCCGTGTTGGCCCGGACCATGGCCTCGAACCGA
Organism: Lacunisphaera sp.; assembly: GCA_029945855.1. GTDB lineage: Bacteria > Verrucomicrobiota > Verrucomicrobiia > Opitutales > Opitutaceae > Lacunisphaera. Next base: position 42,360 of record JAQSDJ010000065.1, on the reverse strand, counting down.
AACGGCGCATCGTGCAGCCGCGCGAAATTCAGCGCCGCACGACGGCGCAGGTCGCCGGCCGGAATCACATCACCAAGGGGCAGTGGGTTGGGCATACCTGGCAGTCCGGCGAACAAAGCAGCCTCGCGCAAAATGAAACGGGCTGAAAATTTGCCGCACTTAAAAGAGCTACAATTCTCCGCCTGAAGACTTCACGCCTAGCAGCCTTGCAGCCAGCCCGGCGGCGTGAAGTGAAGTCCGGGCACTCAATTAGGGTGCGGATGCAAATGCGATACAGGACGGCCAAGCTGCAGTGTGCAGCCTGCTTGCAGGCGCGGATCTAGCGCGAGCAAGCTCGCTGGCCCCCGAAATGCCGGTTTCGCAAACACGCCCTAGAACAGCTTCCCGCCCCTGACTTGCGTAACAAAAACCCGGTGCGCTACATGATCCACGAAGATATGCCCGCACCCATGATCGTAGATTATCATTCTGAAGCGCACAGGCTCATCAGAAAAGCGCACCACGGCTGACTGCCCAGCTGCGAAGCTTATGGCGTAAAGTATTTTGTCCGGGAGCTGAAACCACTCTGGCGCGAGCTCCAATCCACGCTTCACGGCATTGGCATCGCCAGTTTGCGATCCAAATATCTGCTCACGTTCTTCAGCGGAAATTGCAGTCCGCCCCTTGTCTTTATCGTGAAACAACAAATCTTGGATGACCTGCTCCGGAGCAGTGAATTCCAAGAGCATTTGCTCTGAATCCAGCCCAAACGGATAATAGAAACCAGCCCAGTGGGCCTGAACAAGTTCAACTCTCTCGGGAAGCCGGATTTCAAAATAATGCTCGAATGCGTCTGCACCCTTTTTGTGTCTGGTGCAGCCCGAGAAGACGACTATTGAGCCGAGGAGCGCAGAACCAATAAGCAGGCGAGCCAGTAAGTTCATAAATGTGACTTCTGGAGCAGCCTAATGAGCCCGGCGCTCATGCCAATAGCCGGGTTCGCGGCGCAGGTGCATAATCGCCCAAACGACGATCTCATCTTTCTCGACGGTATAGTAGATACCGAAGGGAAAACGTTTCACCAGACAGCGTCTCACGTTATGCTCCAAAATCCGCCAAGTCGTCGGATTTTTCCGGATCAACGCGATGGTTGCCTCTACCTGATCGACGAACACCGAGGCGATGCGCGGCGATTCCTTCAGGTAATGCTCGGCCGCTTCGCGGTATTCGTCGCGCGCCGCCGGATCCAACCGATACCTCATCGCCGGATAGCGGCCCGGATTTGTTTCAAGGCTGCGTCACCATCAATCAGCACTGACCGGCCGGCCTCATATTCCGCTCGACGCTCTTGCACCGCGTGTAAATGGGCCTGCTGTATCTGTGGGTCGAGGAGCGTGACCAGACTCTCGACCAATTTTTCGGCCAGCTGCTCGCGCTCAGCTTCGGGCAGGCGGAGCGCCTCATCGAGGACTTGCCGGGCATTCGCTGTCATGCTCCACAGGTCATCCGATAGTCGGGCCAAGTCAAGATTGCGCCCCGCAGAGAGCTGGAGATAGTTGATTTATATGAGCAATGCCACCACCTCAACCCTCACGACCCTCGACTGGGGGCGCACCGGTTATGCCGACGCATGGCGGCGGCAGGAGGAACTCGTCGCGCGGCGCAACGCCGGCGAGGCGGGCGACACGCTCGTCTTCACCGAGCATAATCCCGTCTACACGCTTGGCCTGCGGCTCGGGGCGGAACAGAATCTGATCTGGAACGCAGCTGAGCTGGCGCGCCGCGGCATCGAGGTCGTGCAGACCAACCGCGGCGGCGACATCACCTACCACGGCCCGGGCCAGATCGTCGGCTACCCGGTCATCAACCTCGCCCCGCGCCAGGACCTGCACGCCTACCTGCGCCTCCTCGAGCAGGTGCTGATCAACAGCGTCGGCCAACTCGGCCTCGCCGCCGACCGCCGCGCCG
>JAQSDJ010000065.1:39004-40403 GCA_029945855.1 Lacunisphaera sp. | reverse complement strand
CTTCGCGCTCAACGTGAACACCGACCTCACGCCCTTCTCCGGCATCGTGCCCTGCGGCATCACCGACGGCACCGTCACCTCCATGCAGCTCGAGCTCGGCCGCCCAGTCGACGAGGCCGAAGTGAAACGCGTGCTCGCCGCCGAATTCTGGCGGATGCTGCCGCTGTTTTTTGCCAAGGCCGACTGAGATGACGGCTTCCGGTCCGCCCTCCAACCCTTCGCCGCGCCTGACCTGGCTCGCCGCCGTGCTGCTGGCCGCCGTGGTTCTCGCCTGGAGCAACAGTTTCCACGGGCCGTTCGTCTTCGACGACCTGCCCTCGCTGCGGGACAACGCCGCACTCCGCGATTGGCGCACGGCCTTCGCCCCGCCGGCCGGCGGCCTGACGGTCAGCGGGCGCCCTCTCCTTAACGCGACCTTCGCGCTCAATCATCTGCTGCATGGCGAACACGTCGCCGGCTACCACGCGGTGAACCTGCTCATCCACGCCGCCGCCGCGCTCGTGTTGTTCGGCCTGTTGCGGCGGACCTTCCGCCTGCCCTCGCTCGCGCCGCGTTTCGCCGCCGGGGCCGACTGGCTGGCCCTGGGCATCGCCGCCCTGTGGGCGTTGCACCCGCTGCAGACCGAATCGGTCACGTATATCGTGCAGCGCGCCGAGTCGCTGGCCGGCCTGTGCTACCTGCTCGTCCTGTATGCGTTTGTCCGGGCGGCGACCACGACCGGGCCGCGTCCCTGGTGGATTGCGTGCTGGGTCGCCTGCCTGGCCGGCGTGCTGACCAAGGAGACCGTCGTCACCGTTCCGCTGCTGCTCTTGCTTTATGACCGCGCATTCCTCGCGGGCAGCTTTGCCGCGGCGTGGCGGACGCGGCGCGGCGTCTACCTCGCGCTCGCCGCCCTTTGGCTGGTCGCGGGGGGATTGGTGCTCGCGGGCGCGAGCCGCGGCGGCACCGCCGGGTGGCATTCGCCCGCGGCCCCGTGGGAATACGCGCTGCTGCAACTCTCCGCGATCGCGCACTACCTGCGGCTCGCATTTTGGCCCCATCCGCTGGTGTTCGATTACGGTCCGTTCCAGTCTGTGTCCTGGCGCGAGGTGTTGCCGGGCGCGGCCGTGACCCTGCCGGCGCTCGCCGGCGCGCTCTGGCTGCTGGTGCGCCGGCCGGCCGCGGGGTTTGCCGCCGCCGGATTGTTCCTCCTGCTCGCGCCCAGCTCGAGTCTCGTGCCGGTGGCCTCGCAGGTCATGGCTGAACACCGCATGTATTTACCTCTCGCCGCGGGGCTCGCGGGGCTCGCGGCGTGGTTTTATTTGCGCCAGCCCCGTGCCACCCTGGTCGCGCTCGCCCTCCTGGCGGGCGCCGCAGCAGCAGCCACGTGGCAGCGCAACCGGCTCTACCAGTCACCGCT
>JAQSDJ010000065.1:0-38945 GCA_029945855.1 Lacunisphaera sp. | reverse complement strand
AGGCGACCGCCGAGACGGCGCCGGCCAATCCGCGCGCTTTGCTCAACGCGGGCGAGCAGCTCGCGCGGGCGGGCCAAACGGCCGAGGCCGCCGCCCGTTTCGCCGCCGCCCTGCAGCTGCAGCCCAACTACATCACCGCCCGGTTTGACCTCGGCCTGGCGCTGCTCGAACTGCGCCGGCCCGCCGAGGCCGCGGAGCACCTCGCCACGGCGCTCCGGCTCAATCCCGACCACGCCGGGGTCGCCTTCAATCTTGGCCGCGCGTGCCTTCAACTGGGCCGCACTACGGAGGCGGCAGAGGCATTCGCCCGGGCCGTGCGGCTCGCCCCGGAGCAACCTTCGGCCCACTTCCAACTTGCCCACACGCTCATCGAACTCGGCCGCCTGCCCGAGGCGATCAGCCATTTCGGCACCGCCGTCCGGCTCGCCCCGACCGCAGCCGACTATCGCTTCAACCACGCCACCGCCCTGCTCCAGGCCGGCCGGAAGGCCGAGGCCATCGCCGAATACGAGGCCGTCCTCCGCCTCAACCCCGGCGATGCCGAGGCCGCGCGCAACCTCGCCATCGCGCGGGCCCGCTGATGTTTCCGCGGTCAGAGTCAGGCCAGCCCTCGCGCGCCAAATTTCTAAACCACAGATTAACACAGATAAACACGGATAAAGGCCCGCTACTGTCAGGAGATGCCTGAAAAATCTGTGTGCAACTGTGGCCATCTATGGTTCTTTGCGCTCCAGAGATGACGCCCACCAACCGCAAACCCGACTGGCTCCGCGCCAAGTTGCCCGCCGGCCCCGCCTACCAGGCGACCCGCCGGCTGGTCGACGACAACAAGCTCCACACCGTCTGCACGAGCGCGCAGTGCCCGAACATCGGCGAATGCTGGTCGCGCGGCACCGCGACGGTCATGATCCTGGGCAACATCTGCACGCGCTCCTGCAATTTCTGCGCGATCCAGACCGGCCGCCCGACGGAGTTCGACCTCGGCGAACCCGCGCGCGTGGCCGACGCCGTGGCCAAGATGGGCTTGCGGCACTGCGTCATCACCTCCGTCGCCCGCGACGACCTGAAGGACGGCGGCGCCAGTGTCTGGGCCGCGACCATCCGCGCCACGAAATACCGGAGCCCGTCCTGTGCCATCGAGGTGCTCGTGCCGGACTTCAAGGGCCACCTGGACCAGGTCGACACCGTGCTCGACGCCAAACCCGACATCTTCAACCACAACGTCGAGACCGTCGAACGCCTGCAAAAGCCCGTGCGCGTGCAAGCCCGCTACGACCGCAGCCGCGCCGTGCTCCGCCACGCCAAGAGCCGCGGCTTCACGACGAAGACCGGCATCATGCTCGGCCTCGGCGAGACGCAGGAGGAGATCGCGCAATGCCTCCGCGACATCGCCAGCGACAAGACCGACATCCTCACGCTCGGCCAGTATCTCCAGCCCACCCCGCAGCATTGGAAGATCGACCGCTGGGTGGCGCCGGAGGAATTCGCCCGCTGGAAGCAATTCGCCCTCGACGCCGGCCTCGGCACCGTCGAGTCGGGTCCGCTGGTGCGTTCGAGCTACCACGCCGACGAACAGTCGCTCAAATACACCGGCGTCGAGCACCTGAACACGGCGAACCTGCTGGCGAACGCGTAGCCGGTCCGTCCACGGGGCCAGCGGCCAGTAGCGGATATCACCGCTCCGGTTGTCATATCAGGCAGAGGAATCCTCTGCATGAAAACATCTGTCCTGGCCCTGCCCTGCACGCTCATCCTGTCCCTGGCCGCCGCACTCTGCGCCCGGGGGGCCGCGGACTACGCGACCCCCTACGTCTTCACCACGCTGGCCGGCACCTCGAGCATCGGCAGCACCGACGGCACGGGCGCCGCCGCCCGCTTCTACAGCCCCAAGGACATCGCGACCGACTTAGCGGGTAATATTTTCATCGTCGACGAGGGCAACCACACCGTCCGCAAGATCACCCCGGCCGGGGCGGTCACAACCTTTGCCGGCACGGCCGGCCTGCCAGGCAGCGCCGACGGCACGGGGGACGCCGCCCGCTTTGACAGTCCGCAGGGCATCGTCGCCGATGCCGCCGCCAACCTCTACATCACCGACACCGGCAACCACACCATCCGCAAGATCACCCCGGCCGGCGTAGTCACCACCCTCGCCGGACTGGCCGGAGTGACGGGCAACACCGACGGCACCGGCGGCGCCGCCCGCTTCGATCGCCCGCGCAAACTCGCCCTGGACGCCGCCGGCAACCTCTACGTCACCGAGGCCGGCAACCACGCGGTCCGCAAGATCACCCCCGCAGGGGCCGTCACCACCTTCGCCATCGGCGTCTGGTTCCCGGAAACCGGCGACCTCGGCAGTGTGCTGTCCGTGGCCTACGGCGCCATCGCCGTGGACGCCGCCAACAATGTCTACGTTTCCCGGTTTGAATTCCGCAACGAGCAGACCCACGCCGTGAACTGGACGGACAACTACTTCCAGTATGTCGGGTTCGTGACTCGGATCACCCCGGACGGCACCCGCACGAACCTGTGGCAGACCTCCGACTACCGTTACTTCGGCGGCCGCGTGACCCGCAGCGGCGCCAGCTCGCTCGCCTTCGACGCCGGCGGCCGGCTCCTGGTCGCCGGCGGCTACAATCTTTTCCGGTATTCGCCCGCCGACGGCACGTTCGCCACGGTGGCCGGTGACGGCACGATCGGCGGCAGCGACGGCCCGGCCGTTTCTGCCAAATTCGGTTTCCCACTGGCCCTCGCCTCCGACCGGAACGGCACGCTCTACGTCGCCGACACGGGCAACAATGACATCCGCCGGCTCAGCACAACTGGCACGGTGACGACGTTCGCCGGCGTGGCGCTGGAAACCGCGACCGGCACGCTCGACGGCACGGGCGCCGCCGCCCGTTTCACCGCGCCGACCGGCACCGCCGTCGATGCCAACGGCAACATCTACGTCGCCGACTCCTCCGCCCACTGCATCCGCAAGATCACTCCCGCGGGTGTGGTCACCACGCTCGCCGGCGCACCCGGCGAATCCGGCTCCGCCGACGGCACCGGGACGGCCGCCCGTTTCTCGGCGCCGGCTGGAATTGCGGTGGATGCGGCGGGCGCGGTGTTTGTCGCCGACTCCGGCAACCACACGATCCGGCGCGTCTCGCCGACCGGTGACGTCAGCACCTTCGCCGGCACCGCCGGTGCCTATGGCTATCTGGATGGTCAGGGCGCTGCCGCCCAGTTCTGGTATCCGCGCGGCATCGCGGTGGACGCAGCTGGCAATCTCTACGTGACCGACACCTCCAACGAAATCATCCGGAAAATTACCCCCGCCGGCGACGTGACGACCCTGGCCGGCTCCGCCCTCCAGATGGGGAGCGCCGATGGCATCGGCGGCAACGCCCGCTTCACTGCCCCTTATGGCATCACCGTCGATGCCGGCGGCATCGTCTACGTGACCGAGCCTCCTGACGGTCCAGCCATCGCCCGGATCCGAAAAATCCTGCCTTCCGGCAGCGTCACCACGCTCGCCGGCGCGGAGCATGGCTACGTTGACGGCAACGTGACATCCGCCCGCTTTCACAACCCCTGCAGTGTGGCCGCGGACACCTCCGGCAATCTGTTCATCGCCGAATCCTACAATCAGACCGTGCGCAAGGTGACGCCGCAAGGAGCCGTGACCACGGTCGCCGGCCTGGCGGAAACACCCGGAAGCACGGACGGCGCAGGACGTGACGCCCGGTTTTATTTTCCGTCTGGCATCGCGGTGGATGCGACCGGCGCCCTCTATGTGAGCAGCGGGACGACCGTCCGCAAAGGCCTGCTCGCCACCGGGCCGGTCATCACCGCCCACCCCCAGGGCCAGACCGTGGTATCCGGCAACAATGTCACCTTCAGCGTGACAGCCGGCAGCAACCCCGCACCCACTTACCAATGGTCTCTTGGCAACACGGCCATCAGCGGCGCCACCGGCAGCACGCTCACCCTGACCGCCGTCCGCACCTCCGACGCCGGCGATTACACCGTCGGGGTGACCAACGCCCTCGGCAGCGTCACCAGCAGCAAGGCCACGCTGACGGTCACCGCGGCGCCGGTCCCACCGCCGCCACCCGCTTCTTCCGGCAGCGGGAGTGGTGGGGGCGGCGCCCCGAGCCATTGGTTCATGCTGGCCTTGCTGGTGCTCGGCGCGACCCGACTCTGGGGCCATGGGGCCGATCCGCTGCGCGGCCCGCACTGAGCCGCCGGGGTCAAACGGCAGGCCGGTCCTGCCCCCCATACCGCCGCGAAGGTTTTGACCCAATCGTTATGTCTGCGGCGTTGCACCACCGGGGGAGTTTTATTTGCTTGGGGACATGAAACTCCGCCCCGTCCTCCTGCTCGCCGCCGGTTGTTCGCTGCTGGCCTCGGTCACCAGTGCCGCCGGCACCCTCGTGTCCGGTCCGATGCTTGGTTACCAAGCCCACCGCGAGGTGTTTCTCTGGGTCGAGACGAAGGATGCCCAAAAGGTTACGCTCGACTACTGGCTCGCGGGCCGCCCCGAGTCGAAAAAGACCATCGAGCACGTGAACCCCACGGCCACGCCCGCCGGCGGCCAGATCGCGCACTTCCGCCCCGGCCTGCTGGCGCCCGGGGCGAGCTACGACTACACGCTGAGCATTGACGGCGTGGCGCAAACGACGGCCGCCCCGGCGAAGTTCCGCACCCAGGCCCTCTGGGAATGGCGGACGCCCCCGCCGGACTTCAAGTTCCTCGTCGGCTCCTGCGCCTACATCAACGACCCCGCCTACGACCGCCCCGGCGAGGGTTACGGCAAGACCGTGAACACCTTCACCCTCATGGGCGACAGCGGGGCCGACTTCATGGTCTGGCTCGGCGACAACTGGTATTACCGCGAGCCCGACTACGATTCCATCAGCGGCCTTTGGTATCGGGCCCAGCACGACCGCGCCATCCCCGAGATGCGCAAGCTGCTCGCCTCGATGCACCATTACGCCGTGTGGGACGACCACGACTACGGCCCCAACGACTCCAACTGGAGCTATGAATACAAGACCGAGACCCTGAAAATCTTCCAGGCCTATTGGGGCAACCACAGCTACGGCGAGCCGGAGAATCCCGGGGTCTACTCCAAGTTCTACTGGGGCGACGCCGCGTTTTTCCTGATGGACAACCACTATCACCGCGACGCTGCGGATATCGACCAGGACAAGCACCCGGAGAAATCCCAGTGGGGCCGTCGCCAGCTCGAGTGGCTGAAGCAGTCGCTCCTGCAGGCCAAGGCATTGCGGCACTTCACCTTCCAGTTCATCGCCACCGGCAACCAGATGCTGCAGACCGAGCCGCGCGGCGAACCCCACGAGCTCTACCGCCGCGAGCGCGAGGAGCTGATGGATTTCATCCGCGAAAACCAGATCACCGGCGTCGTCTTCCTCACCGGCGATGTCCACCACTCCGGCCTCTACCGCCGCCAGCTGTCCCCCGGCGGCCCGTGGGTCTACGAGATCACGTCGTCCCCGTTCTCCAGCGCCTCGTGGGAAGTCGAGAAGAGCAACAAGGCCAAGGATCCCTACGTCATCCCCGGCACGCTGGTCGGCGACCAGAACTTCGTGACCGTCGCCGTCGCCGGCCAGGGCGCCGACCGCGCGCTCACGCTCACCTGCACCGACAAGCAGGGCGCCACCCGCTTCACCCACACCATCAAGGCGACCGAGCTGGGTTACGTGCCGCGCCGGCGCGGCAACTGAGCCAACTTATGCCGTTGGACGGCCCATCTCCACTGGAGAGGAACCCGTCCTCCGGACAGGTTGTGGGACGCACACCAAGGAAAACCGGTCACGGAGGACCGGTTCCACCCCCAGCAACAGCATGATCCCGTATCGGCTGAGCGCCGGTCCGTAAGCGGCGGATTTCCCTCGCGGAAAACCAGCGAGGGGCTAATTTTTTGCGGGCAAAGCAACCTGACATGGAAACCAAGAAAAAAATCGTTGAAAACTGGCTGCCGCGCTACACCGGCGTGCCGCTCAAGAACTTCGGTCGCTACATCCTGCTGACCAACTTCGACCGCTACGTCGAACTCTTCGCCCAGTGGCACCGGGTGCCGGTGCACGGCCGGCACAAGCCCATGCTCAGCGCCACCGCCGGCAACATCTCGATCATCAACTTCGGCATGGGCAGCGCGACGGCCGCCACGGCCATGGACCTGCTCAGCGCCATCCAGCCCGAGGCCGCGCTGTTCCTCGGCAAGTGCGGCGGGCTCAAGCATCGCGCCAAGCTCGGCAGCCTCATTTTGCCCATCGCGGCCATCCGCGGCGAGGGCACGAGCAACGACTATTTTCCGCCCGAGGTGCCCGCGCTGCCGGCCTTCGCGCTGCAAAAGGCCATCTCCACCACCATCCGTGAGCACAAGCGCGACTACTGGACCGGCACCATCTACACCACCAACCGCCGGGTCTGGGAGCACGACGCCGAGTTCAAGCGCTACCTCAAGAAGATCCGCGCCATCGCGGTCGACATGGAGACCGCCACCATCTTCATCACCGGCTTCGCCAACGAGATTTCCACCGGCGCGCTCCTGCTGGTGTCCGACGAACCGATGACCCCGGAGGGCGTGAAGACCGAGGAGAGCGACCAGACCGTGGACAACAAGCACGTCTCGATCCACCTGCGCATCGGCATCGACTCGCTGAAGCAGCTGATCAACCGCAACGTGACGGTGAAACACCTGAAGTTCTGAGGCGTGTTGCCGGCTAATCGCGCGCATTGACTCCAATGAACTCGTTCTTCGTCTTTTCCGCCATTCGGGTGCATTCGGGTGATTCGCGGGCACTTCTCCCGGTCCGTCCGATTTAGCGGTTTCAGCAGCCATGCTTGTCCGGATCAAAGGCGCCATCTCCAACTGCTACCTGCTGGTCGAAAAGCGGCCGGTGCTGGTGGACACGGGTGCCCCCGGCGACCTCAAGCGCATCCTGGCCGTCCTGCGCAGCCACGGCCTCGAGCCGGCCCAGCTCGCGCTCATCATCCTCACCCACGGCCACAGCGACCACGCCGGCTGCGCCGCGGAACTCCGCCGCCGCAGCGGGGCGCAGATCGTCCTGCACGCCGGCGACGCCCCGCTCGTCCGCACCGGCCGGAACGGCGTGCTCGCCCCGCAGGATGCCCTCGGCCGCATCGTGCGGCCGTTCGTCGACGAGGAATTCGAGGCGTTTGAACCCGACATGCTCTTCCGCGACGGCTTCTCGCTCGAACCGCACGGCGTGAAGGGCAGCGTGATCGCCACCCCCGGCCACACCTCCGGCTCCGCGTCCGTCGTGCTCGGCAGCGGCGAGGCCGTCATCGGCGACGTGCTGCGCGGCAGCCTCGTCTGGCCGAACAAGGCCCGCGACCATTACTTCTGCAACGACCCCGAGCTCAACCGGCGGAGCATCGTGCGGCTCGCGCGCGAGGGCCTGCTCCGCTGCCACCCCGGCAACTTCGGCAGCTTCCCCGGTTCGGAGCTGCACCGCTTCCTCACCACCGACGGCAACGAGGTGTTCGAACTCTCCGGTCGGCCGGTGTGAGGCCGGTGGAACGCGGCCTCCGGACGCGTTCGAAGCGCGCCCGGAGGTCGCGCTCCACCTTGCGCCTACGGCAGCACGTCCACCCAGAAGGGCGCGAAGACTTCGGTGCCGCCGAGGTTCACCTGCGCCCAGATCGCGTAGCGACCGGGCGCCGGGATCGTGACCTTGAAGTTCAGCTCGGGCCGCAGCGCGTCCGGTGGCTTGGACAGGTCGGTTTCCATCGGGTGAAGATGGGCGAAGCCGCTGCGCGCCTCGTCGAAGGCCACGAGATGCGCGAACGCGCCCATCACGGGCTGCAGCGGCACGGGCTGCTTGACGGCGCCCTGGCTCTGGATGCGGAAAACCAGGTCCGCCGCCTGGCCGGCGCGGAGCACCGGGGGCATGACGAGTTCGAAGTTGAACCGCCCGGCGCCCTGCCAGGTGGAGTTCGGGCTGCGGGTCACGACCGCCACGGAACCGGGCACGGTGAACTCCACCACGCCGTAGAGGCCGCGCGCCGTGGCGGCGGGCGTGAAATCGGCGAACACCCGGTAGAGGCCCGCGCGTTCGGGCGTCATCGTGAAGACCCATTCGCCCGCCCGCCGCCCCGGCTCGGGATGCAGGTGCTGGTAGTCGGACAGCGTGGGATCGACGGCGAGCAGATGCAGTTTGCGCGTGTGCGCCACCAGCAGGTCCTCGGGCCCGATGGGTTTCCCGCTGGCCGTGCGCATCGTGAGGATGAATTTCACCTCCTGCCCCCGGACCGGTTCGCGGTCGGGTTTCAGCGTCAGCGCGATCGGGGAACGCACCTGCACGACGGGAATGAACTGCGGGTTCGCCGGGTCACAGAATTCCAGCGCCCCCTTCCCTTCCATCCGGAAATCCATGTGGTTCAGGCTGGGGCCGGTGGGCAGCAGGCGCACCAGCAGGTAGAGCGCGAGGGCACCGGCGGTGAGGAGGAGGATCTGGTTGCGCGGGGTCATGGTCAGACTGTAGGGCGGGATCGCTGATCCCGCCTCGTTCATCCCTTTTTCAGATACCGCACAAAATCGCCAACCTGCCACGCGCTGCCGTCGGCCCGGTAGGTGATCTTGCCCTGTTCGTTGATGAGCACGGTGGCGAGCGTGTGCTTGATGGTGGCGCCCTCGAACTCGCGGATGACGCCCAGCTGCGCGAGCAGGTGGCGCACGGCGGCGTCGGGGCCGGTGAGGAACGACCAGTTCGACGTGTCGAGGCCGCGGATCTGCGCGTATTCCTTGAGCACGCCGGGGGTGTCGTATTCCGGGTCGAGCGAGACGGAGACCAGCTCAAAGTCCTTCGCCCCGGCCGCCCGCGCAGCCTGCTGCAACTCGGACATCCGCTGGGTGGACGCCGGGCACATCGTAGCGATCGGGCAGCGGGTGAAGATGAAGTTGAGCACGACCTGTTTGCCCCGGAACCGGCTGGCGGCGCCCGCGCGCCCCTCCTGGTCGAGCAGGGTAAAGTCGGGCAGGGTCTCGCCGATCTCACGGTAGGCCTCCTTGCCGCGCATGGCCGTGTCCTGGGCGAGCGCCTTGGCCGCGGCGTCGAGGGCGCGCTGGGTCGCCGCGTCGTCCGGCCAGATCTTTTCCAGGTAATAGTCTTCCCCGCGCTCCACCAGCTCGGCGCGAATGTGCTGGCCGGGTTTGGCGATGGCCAGGTCGCCCTTCGACACCTTGAACTCCATGGTCATGGCCGGCATGTAGCCCTTGATCTCGTCATGGGTCACGATGAGCACGGAGCGCTCGGCGTCGGCCTGCACGATCTCACCCGTGAGCGGATGGCGTTTCTCGGCCGGTTGGGCGGGCGCGTCGGCGGCCACGGCCGGAGCCGTCTTCGCCGCCGGCTTGCCGCAACCGGGGGCGAGGAGTCCGGGCAGCAGCAGCAAACAGGCGGCCAGTCGGGGCAGGATCGAAAAACCAAGCTTCATCGAAACCACCCATTTGCCAAATGGGAAAATTGTCAAAAGGTTTGCGCCGCGCCCGTCCGGGCTATCACTTCCACTTTTCCGTCCACTCATGAGCCTTGCCCACAGAACCAGCTTGGTTGAGCGCGTTGCCCTCAACGCACCTCCTACATCCCACGGCGAGGTCGCCGTGGCTCCAGATGGAGCGCGGGCGACCCCGCCCGCGAGAACATCCGCATGAGCCGCACCGCCACCTATCAGCCCGGCCTCGCCTGGTTCGCCGCCCTCGGCAGCGCCTGGGTGTTTGTGCTCGTGGCGCTCGGTGCGTTCACGACCACCATCGGCGCGGGCATGGCCTTTGCCGACTGGCCGCTGTCCAACGGCTCCATCAACCCGCACGGCTGGCTGGAGGAGATCGACAAGTTCGCCGAGCACTCGCACCGGCTCAGCGGCACCATGATGGGTCTCATCACCCTGATTTTGGCCGGCTGGCTGCACCGCCGCGAGGAGCGGGCCTGGCTGCGCCGGCTCGGCTGGTGGGCGCTGGGCATTGTCGTGGTCCAGGGCCTGTTCGGCGGCACCCGCGTCTTGTTCGACCGGGTGCATGTGCCGGGCTTCGAGATGTCCTTCGGGCAGATGCTGCGCATCCCGCACGGGGTGCTCGCCCATGTCTACGTCTGCATGCTTTTCGCCATCGCCGCCGGGCTGTCGCGGCCCTGGATTGAGAACACCGTGGGCACGGCCAGCCCGCTGGTGCGCCGGCTCGGCTGGTGGTGCGTGGCGTTGCTCCTGGTGCAGCTGACCATCGCGGCCACGATGCGGCACAACTACGCCGGCCTGGCCATCCCGGTCTTCCCCTGGTCCACCGCCGGCGGTGACCTGCTGCCGGCCACCTGGGATTATCGGGTGGTCCTGCACTTCGCCCACCGGGTGATGGCGGTGCTCATCGGCCTCGGCGTGGCGGCTTACGGACATTTTCTCATCCGCGACCGGGGGCTGTCTCCACTGCTGCGCCGCACCAGCCTGCTGCTGGTCGGGCTCGTCGCGCTCCAGATCTACCTCGGCGCGCAAATCATCTGGACCGGCCGGAGCGTCAACACGACCACGGGGCATGTGATCATCGGCGCGTTGACGCTGGCGACGACGTTCGTGGTGGCTTTTTTCACCCAGCGCGACTCGATGGAGCCGACCCAGCCATGATCCCGCACGAACAGTCCGCCCCCACCGGCCTCGCGACGCCCACCGCCGCGACGTGGCGGCATTACCTGCAGTTGACGAAGCCGCGGTTGAGCATGATGTCGGTCATCACCGCGATGCTCGGCTACCTGGCGGCGGTGCCGTATTCCTTCTGGGACTGGTCGCGCACCTTTTATGTCGTGCTCGGCACGGCGCTCTGTGCGGGCGGGGCGGCGGCGCTCAACATGTATATGGAGCGCGACACGGATGCACTGATGCAGCGGACGGCCGACCGGCCGATCCCCGCCGGCATCGTGGCCCCGGGCTCGGCCTTCGTGCTCGGCTGGGGGTTGAACATCGTCGGGCTGGCGGTCCTCTTCAAGCTGGTCAACGGCCTGTCGGCCTTCATCGCGCTCGCCACGATCGTCGCCTACCTCGCGATCTACACCCCGGCGAAGCGCTGGTCGCGCTGGAACACCGAGATCGGGGCCATCAGCGGCGCCCTGCCGCCGATGATCGGCTGGGCCGCCGCCGGGCGGTCCAACCCGCTGCTCGGCTGGATGCTCTTCGCCATCCTCTATACCTGGCAGATGCCGCATTTCTTCGCCCTGGCCTGGACCTACCGCAAGGACTACGCCGCCGCCGGCATGCCGATGCACTCCGTGACCGACCCGAGTGGCGTGAGCCTGTCGCGGTGGACCTTCATCTGGACGGTGCTGCTGGTGGCCGCGAGCGTGATGCCCACCCTGCTGGGCTACTGCTCGTGGTATTACTTCGCCTTCGCCCTGGCCCTCGGCCTGTGGATCCTCAAGTCGGCTTTCAATTTCCTGAACCCGGCGATCCGCGAGACCGAGGCGCGCCGGCTGTTCCACATCACCCTCGGCTACCTGCCCCTGGTGCTCGGCCTGCTCGTGGCCGACCGGGTGATCTTCCGGTTCTGACCATGACCGTCTCCGACATCCCCACCCTCAACGCCGCCCTGAACGCCACCTCCACGGTGATGATCATCCTCGGCTTCTATTTCATCAAGCAGGGCAAGAAGGACCAGCATCGCGCCGCCATGCTGACCGCCGGCGCCGTATCGGCGCTGTTTCTGGTGGGCTACGTGACGCACAAGGCGCTGATGCGCGGCGTGCACACGCCCTTCGGCGGCGAGGCGCCGGCGCTGCGCGCCTTTTATTACACGATGCTGATCTCGCACATCGTCCTCGCCATCGCCATCGCCTGGCTCGTGCCCCGCACCTTCCTGTTCGCCCTCAAGGGTGACTATGAGACGCACAAGAAATGGGCGAAGGTCACCTTCCCCATCTGGCTGTATGTGTCGGTGACGGGTGTGCTGGTGTATTGCTTCCTTTACCTGTGGTGGCCGGCGGTTGGCTGATTGCCCGGTAGGGGCCGTTGCCCTCAACGGCCCGGCCCAAGGGCGCTTGAGGGCAAGCGCCCCTACCAAATGAAAAGCCGGACCCGCGGGTCCGGCTTTGAAATATCAGGCGGTCGGGAACGCTTACTTCACCACCATTACGCCGTGCATGCCGGCGAGATAGTGCGCGGGAAAGCTGCACAGGAAGACATATTCACCCGGCTCGGTCGGGGCCGTGAACTTGATCTCGTCGGTCTGCTTCGGCCCGAGCTGCTTGGTGTGGGCGATCATCTGGTCGGCCAGCGCGGGGGGGATGTAATCGGTCGCGGCGGCCGTGACGGCGGCATCCACAAAGGCCTTCGGGTCGGCCCCCTGCTTCAGGAGCACCCAGTTGTGGGCCATGGCGGCCTTCGGCATGTTGCCCATGTTGGTCAGGGAGACGGTGACCTCCTGGCCGGCCTTCACCTCGAAGCGGGTGAGGTTATACTTCATGCTGTCGTTGGCCGTGAGCTCGATGACCGCAACCGCCGGGGCGTTGGCAGCGACCGCCGTGGCGGCCGAGTCGTTTTTCTGGCCGCAGCCCGCGAGAAGCAGGCCGGCGACACACAGGGAGAGGATGAGTGGACTTTTCATAAGAACGCGGACTATCGCACAAGCTGTCCGGACTCGCAATGACTCAAGTCAAGGTTCGTGCTTTTCTCCTCAGCGGGAGTCGGGGCAAAACACGCAAGTCTGTGCAATAATTGCCATAATATGCGCGGTTTTGTAGTTGAAATGAGGGTTTTTTTGCAAACTGTCCCCCCACTCACCTGCCCCGGCCACACCCCGGTGGCGGCACTATTGCCAAAAATGACCAGCCCACGCTCCGCCCCCCGCACATTTTCGCGCCTCACGACCGCCCTGTTCGCCGGGCTCAGCCTGATCTTCCTGTCCGGCTGCAAACTGACCGAGATCTTCAACCTCAGCGGCCCGCAATCGACCATGGTCAGCGCCGGCCCGGTTGCCAAGGCGCAGTGGGATCTCTTCATGGTGACGGTCTGGGTGACCACCTTCATTTTCATCGTGGTCGGTGCCGTGCTGGCCTACGCACAGTTCAAGTTCCGCGCGAAGACCGAGGCGGACGAGCACGCCACGCCGCCGCCGCAGGGGCATGGCAATCCCTTCGTGGAAATCGGCCTGATCGCCGGCTCCGTCCTGCTCCTCGTCATCATCGCCATCCCCACGCTGCGTGGCATCTGGTATACCCATGATGTCCCGGAGGACGAGAAGGCCAACGCCATGGAAGTCACCGCCACGGGTTACCAGTGGTGGTTCAAGTTCGAGTATCCCTCCGAGATGGTGCCGCTCCCGACCGGCGGCGAGGCTCCGCTCGTCACGGGGAATGAACTGGTCGTCCCGGCCGGCGTCCCGGTCCGCGTGCAGCTGCGCACGGTGGACGTCATCCACAGCTTCTGGATCCCGAAGCTGGCCGGCAAGGTGGACATGATGCCCAACCGCGGCAATTTCCTGTGGTTCAAGGCCGACAAGCCCGGTTATTTCTACGGCCAGTGCGCCGAGTATTGCGGCGAGTCGCACGCCATCATGCGCTTCCGCGTCATCGCCCTCTCCGCCCCGGAATACGCCCGGTGGCTGGAAAATCAGAAGCAAGCCGCCCGCACCGTCACGGCCGAATCACTGGCCGCGGCCGCCGCCACCCCGACCGCGAAATTCGCCAGCCTGAAGTTCGAGGCCGGCTCCGCCCTGGCCGCCTCGCCCGGCTTCGACGCCAACCCGCTGGCCGCCTGGCAGGACATGCAGAAACCGGAGCCCGGCGAGAATGCCCAGCTCATCGCGACCGGCCGCAAGCTTTTCGCCGACAAGACCTGCATTTCCTGCCACGCCGTCCGCGGTCACGAGGGCATCGGCATCACCGGCCCCGACCTGACCCGCGTCGGCGCCCGCACCACGATCGCCGCCGGCGTCCTCGAAAACACCCCCGAGCGCATGCACGCCTGGATCAAGGACCCGAACCACTACAAGCCCGGCAACAAGATGTTCAACGGCGGCTACGTCGACGTCGACACCGGCACCGCCAAGTTCCAGCTCACCGACCCGGAGATCGACGCGCTCGTCGCCTACCTGCACAGCCTGAAATAAGGGAAAAGTGAGAATGAAAGTGAAAGTGTCCTGACCAACAACCAGCAGAACACCACCCCCTTTCCTCCACGCTCACTTTCACTCTCACTCTTTTCACTCTCACTTTCACTTTCACTCTCACTCCTTATGGCAGAAGCATTAGTTAAGCACGCCTTCACCGGCGCCGGTCATCCGCCCGCCAAGGCGACGTTCGACCTGATGGCCCGCCCGACGGCCAAGACCGGTCTCCTCAGCTGGCTCACCACCGTCGATCACAAGAAGATCGGCATGCTCTACGGCGGCTTCGCCATCCTGTTCTTCCTCATCGGGGGCCTCGAGGCCCTCATGATCCGCACCCAGCTCATGGTGCCGAACAACCGCTTCATCAGCGCGCAGCTCTACAACGAGCTGTTCACGATGCACGGCACCACGATGATCTTCCTCGCGGTCATGCCGCTGAACGCCGCGTTCTTCAACCTGCTCATCCCGCTGCAGATCGGCGCCCGCGACGTCGCCTTCCCCCGCCTCAACGCCTTCTCCCTCTGGACCTGGGTCGTGGGCGCCATCTTGCTGAACGTCGGCTGGCTCTCGCACTTCTTCCCCAGTTGGAATTTCGGCGGCGCCCCCGACATCGGCTGGTTCGGCTACGCCCCGCTGACCTCCAAGGCCTTCTCCCCCGACATCTCCACCGACCTCTGGGTGCTCGGCCTGCAGGTGCTGGGCCTCTCCTCGATCGTGGCCTCGCTGAACTTCATCGTCACCATCATCAACCTCCGGGCCCCGGGCCTGACCATGATGCGCCTGCCGGTGTTCACCTGGATGGCCCTCGTCACCAGTTTTCTGCTCATCCTCGCGCTGCCCGCCATCGCCATCGCGCTGGTCGAGGTGATGATGGACCGCAATTTCGGCACCAACTTCTTCGAGGTCTCGGGCGGCGGCCAGCCGATCCTCTGGCAGCATCTCTTCTGGGTTTTCGGCCACCCCGAGGTCTACATCCTCATCCTCCCGCCGATGGGCTACGTGTCGGAAATCCTGCCGACCTTCGCCCGCAAGCCGCTCTTCGGCTACCCGATCGTGGTCTTCTCCGGCGTGGCGATCGGCTTCATCGGCTTCGGCGTCTGGAGCCACCACATGTTCACCACCGGCATGGGCACGGTCGCCACCGCGGCCTTCTCCATCGCCACCATGGCCATCGCGGTGCCGACCGGCGTCAAGATCTTCAACTGGATCGGCACCCTCTGGGGCGGCCAGATCACGACCCGCGTGCCGATGATGTTCGCCCTCGGCTTCATCTGGATGTTCATGCTCGGCGGCTTCTCCGGCGTCATGCACGCCGCCGCCCCGGCCGACGCCCAGCAGCAGGACAGCTACTTCGTCATCGCCCACTTCCATTACGTCCTTATCGGCGGCGCCACCTTTGCGCTGCTGGCGGCCATCCATTTCTGGTTCCCGAAGTTCTTCGGCCGGATGGTGCCCGAGGTCTGGGGCAAGGTCTCCTTCTGGCTCATCTTCGTCGGCTTCAACTGCACGTTCTTCCCGATGCATTTCCTCGGCCTCAACGGCATGCCGCGCCGCACCTGGACCTACGATTCCAACATGGGCTGGAACGAGGGCAACATGTTCGCCACCTGGGGCGCCTACCTGCTCGGCGTCGGCATCTTCACCTACTTCGCCGTGCTGGTCTGGAGCCTGTTCAAGGGCAAGGTCTGCGGCAACGACCCGTGGGACGCCCGCACCCTCGAGTGGTCCATTCCCTCGCCGCCGCCCGAGCATAACTTCGCGGCCATCCCGACCGTCCACGCCCGCGATGCCTGGTGGTATGAGAAGACCCACAAGGACGAAATCGCGGCCGAGAAGGCCGAGCACATCAAGGCCGAGGAGGCCCACGGCGGCATTCACATGCCCGACCAGTCCTGGTATCCGCTGTTCTCCGCCTTCGGCCTGCTGGTCGGCGCCTACAACTTCGCCCAGCTGCACCACCCGGTGGTGATGTTCGGCAACCAGGTGCTCGCCTCCCACCTGCCGCTCGCCATCACCGGCGGCGTCATCATGGCCTCCGCCCTCTACCTGTGGGCGCTCGAGGGCCCGGCCGGCTACCACCTCCACATCGCCGCCGACGGCAAGGTCACCGAGTCCCGCGGCGGGCACTGAGGAAGTATCAAGGGAGAGTGAAAGTGAAAGTGTCCTGACCAACACCAGCAAAACCTCACCCTCTTTCCTCCACTCTTACTTTCACTCTCACTCTTTTCCGCCCACTCTTCCCTCTCCCTCTCACTCTCACTTTCACCTCCTCATGAGCAGCCACGCGGCCACCGGTCACATCGACCACCATCACGATCACACCACCACGACGGGCATTCCGAACAAGAAGCTCCTCTGGTGGGCCTTCCTCGCCTCGGACTGCATGTTCTTCGGCGCGCTGATCTCGACGCATCTCGTCTACCGGCTCAACCCGCCCCCGGGCAACGCCATCCCCACGCAGATCTTCAACATCGAGCTCACGTCCTTCTCGACGTTCATTTTGCTCATGTCCTCGCTGCTCATGGCCCTCGCGGTGAACGCCATCCAGCACGGCAACCTGAAGAGCACCCGCACCATGCTGCTCGGCACGATGTTCTTCGGCTGCATCTTCCTCGGCGGCCAGGTCTACGAGTTCGACCACTTTGTGCATGCCCAGAAGATGACGCTCTCGAACAGCATCTTCGGCTCCACCTTCTACACCCTCACCGGCACCCACGGCACCCACGTCGCCATCGGCGTGCTGCTCCTCGGCATGATGTATGTCCGCACCTTCAAGCCCGCGACCGGCGGCGGCCTCCTGAAGAACATCGTCCACCTCGCGGCCGTGTGCGTCGTGATGGGCGTGTCCTTCATCTGGTTCGTCCCGGACCTGATCCAAGCCGTCTACGGCGCCAACATCAGTGAGTTGCTCTCGGCCCACGCCAAGCCCTACGCGGCCGGCGCCGCGGCCCTGGCCGCCGTGTTCTGGTTCGCCCGCACCGGTGGCGCCGTCGATTTCGGCGAGCAGAACGCCATCGATGTCGAGTCCATCGGCCTCTACTGGCACTTCGTCGACATCGTCTGGATCATCATCTTCACCGCCGTCTACCTGCTGGAATACCTGTGAGCGAGAAGGAGTGAGCATCGAGTAGCGTGTAGCGAGCATAACAAACCGACGACCTCAGCCGCTCCACGCTTTTCCCCTACCATCTCACACCTCGCCTCTTGCCCTGTCTTCTCTTCCTACTCACTACCCGCTACTTCTTCCTCCCATGTCCGCCCCCGCCACCACCGCCGACGCCGGCCACCACGAACCGAGCAAGTTCCACTTCTACATCGCGATCGCGATGATCCTCGCCGTCATCACCGGCGTCGAGGTCGTGCTGGTCTACCTGCCCATCGCGAAATGGTTCGTGGTCACCACGCTCCTCCTGCTCTCCGCCATCAAGTTCCTGTTCGTCATCTTCTTCTTCATGCACCTGCGCTGGGACAAGGTGTTTTGCACCATTCTGTTCTTCATCGGTCTGGTGCTCGCCGGCGGCACGATGTGGGCGCTGCTCCACCTCTTCGGCGCCGACGCCAGCAAGCCGCTGAGCTCCGCCGCGCTCGACTTCGCCCGTCTGGCGGTGGGTTGACGTCTGCGGCAAGTTGCCGACTGTAGGGCGGGGTCGCTGACCCCGCCTTTTTTCTGCTCATGATCGACTGGACCCACTGGCACAATGAACCCTTCCTCATCGGCGGGCTCATCTTTCTCGGCTGGCTGTATGCCGTCATGACCGGTCCGCTGCGTTCACGTTTGTCTGCCTTGGTTTCGCAGAGCGAGAACCGGGGACAGACACCGGGCGGGCAGCAGCCCGCAACGGTGATGGCGGATGCTGCCTACCCACGCGGCCATGCCATCCGGTTCTACCTGGCGCTGGTCTGCTTCTACCTGGCCGTCGGCTCGCCGCTGGACCAGATCGCCGAACGCTTCCTGCTCAGCGCGCACATGCTGCAGCACCAGCTCATCATCTACCCGGCCGCCATCCTTTTCCTGCTCGGCCTGCCCGACTGGCTCGTGCGGCCGCTCACCGGCCGACCCGGCCTGCGCCCGATCCTGCACGTCCTCACTCATCCGGTCGTCTGCGGGGTCCTTTACATCACGGTGATCACGGTCTGGCACATGCCGGCCTTCTACGACCTGGCGCTGCAGAACCGCCCCGTGCACATCGCCGAGCATTTCATGTTCTTCGGCGCCGCCCTGTTTTTCTGGTGGCCGCTGCTGAGTCCCTCGAAGGAATTCCCCCCCGCCAGCTACGCCTGGCAGATGCTCTACCTCGTGGCGGTCATCATCGGCATGACGCCGGTCTTCGCCTACATCACGTTCTCGCAGGACGTGCTCTACCCGACCTACGAGTTTGCCCCGCGCATCACGAGCCTCACCGCCGCAAACGACCAATTGCTGGCCGGCGCCATGATGAAGCTGATCGGGATGTCCGTCGCCCTGATCGCGTTCGGGATCAGCTTCTATCGTTGGTATCAGGCCGCCGAGAAAAACCATCCCGCGCTCGGAAAAAACCCAGCGACCCGCAAGACGGCTTGACCACGGATTGCACGGATGATCACGGATAAGCCTGGGACCGCGAGAAACACGTTGAACGCAAGCGTCACTGCCTTTCCTCTCGTGGTCTCGGTTTCTCCATCCGTGGTAATCCGGGATCCATCCGTGGTCAAAAAATCTGATGACTGAGCTCGATTCTGCTTCGCCCAATCCCTCTCCCCACAAGCGCCGCCCGCGTTATGCGGGAAAAAACCCGCGGCGCTTTGACGAAAAATACAAGGAGCTCGACCCGGCACGCTACGCCGGCGATGTCGCCAAGGTTTTGGCAGCGGGCAAAACCCCCGCCGGCAGCCACCGTCCGATCATGGTGGCCGAGATCCTCGAGGCCCTCGCGTTGCACCCGGGCGAGGTCGCCGTGGACTGCACCTTGGGCTACGGCGGCCACGCCCGCGAGTTGCTCAGCCGCGTGGCGCCGCCCGCGGCGCCTCTACGCGGACGTCTCATCGGCCTTGATGTCGATCCGCTCGAACACCCCAAGACGATCGCCCGCCTGCGTGCCGCCGGCTGGGGCGAAGACGTTTTTACTCCGGTGCGCAGCAATTTCGCCGGCCTGTCCACGGTGCTGGCGGAACTCGGGTTCGCGGGGGCCGACGCCATCCTCGCCGACCTCGGCGTTTCCTCGATGCAACTGGATGACCCCGCCCGCGGCTTCACCTTCAAGACCGACGGCCCGTTGGACCTGCGCCTGAATCCCACCCGCCCACCCTCCGCCGCCGAGTGGCTGGCGCGGGTCAAGGAGGCCGATCTGGCCGCCGCGCTCGCCGGGAACGCCGATGAGCCGCGCGCCGAGCTGCTCGCCCACGAACTCGCCATGCGGCGGCAAAGGCAGCCCTTCACCCGCACCCGCCAGCTCGCCGAGGCCGTCCGCGAGATTCTCCGCCTGCCCAAACCGGGCCCGGACGTGGAGACCGACGACACGCCGGTGCGCCGGGTGTTTCAGGCGCTGCGGATCGCGGTGAACGACGAATTCAGCGTGCTCGACCAGTTCCTGCGCCACCTGCCCGCCTGCCTCAAGCCGGGCGGACGCGTGGCGATTTTGACCTTCCATTCCGGTGAGGACCGCCGGGTGAAGCACGCCTTCAAGGATGGTCTGCGCGACGGAGTCTATGCCGCCGCCTGCGATGACGTCATCCGCGCCGGCCGCGAGGAACTCCGCGCCAATCCCCGCAGTTCCTCCGCCAAGCTCCGCTGGGCCGTGCGCGCCTGAACGGGATCATGGCGAAGTTGAAGTGGGTGGAACCGGTCCTCCATCCTTCGCCAAGCCTACGGCCGGCAGGCCGGGCCGGTTTTCCAGGCGCACGCCCAACAACCCATCCAGCCTGCCGTCCGTAGCCTTGCGCAGGGCGGTTATATTCCCAGGAAACAGCTTTGGCTCTCAGCCGAGATCATGCCGTTTGCGTGGGCCAGCGAGCTGGCTCGCGCTCTGCAGAGCGCCCGCGAGCGGGCTGGCCCACCTTGACCTCATTCAGTTCCGCATGACTAGAGCGGAATATCCACCCTACTGCATGAGTTTGGCTCAGAATGTGGGAGAGGGCTTTACGCCCCCGACTTTGCGGCACCGCCGCGTAGATCGGGTCGGGGCATAAAGCCCCTCCCACATTCCTATCCTCCGGCCTTCGTCCGGAAGGCCGGGCAAGTGCCGAACAAAAAAAGCCGGCGCCCGCGGGCGTCCACGCCTGTCAGCGCGACGGCGGAAGGGACGCCCCTACGGCGAGATCAATCTCAGGCGTTGGCGGCCGGGAGGAGGTCGTCGATCGAGTCGCTCTCGGTGTTCACGTCGGCGAAGAGCCAGGTGGACAGGTAGCGTTCGCTGCTCGAGGGGATGATCGCCACGATCTGTTTGCCCTTGTTTTCCGGACGCTTGGCCAGCTCGATGGCCGCCCAGACGGCCGCGCCGGAGGAAATGCCGATCGGGATGCCGTCGAGCTGGTTGACCTGCTTGGACACCGGACCCGAGTCGGCCTCCTTCACGCGGATAACCTCGTCGTAGACCTTTGTGTTCAGCACGGCGGGCACGAAGCCGGCGCCGATGCCCTGCAGCTTGTGCGGGCCGGGCGCACCGCCCGAGAGCACGGGCGAGGCGTCGGGCTCGACGGCCACGATCTTCACCCCGGGCTTGCGGGCCTTCAGCACCTCGCCGATGCCGGTGATGGTGCCGCCGGTGCCGATGCCCGATACGACGATGTCCACCTTGCCGTCGGTATCGCGCCAGATTTCCTCCGCGGTGGTCTTGCGGTGGATGGAGGGATTGGCCGGGTTGGAGAATTGCTGGAGGATGAGCGCGCCGGGAATCTTCGCGGCGAGCTCCTCGGCCTTCGCGATGGCGCCCTTCATGCCCTTGGGCCCTTCGGTGAGCACGAGGCGCGCGCCGAGCACCTTGAGGAGCTTGCGGCGCTCCGTGCTCATTGTCTCGGGCATGGTGAGGATCAGCTTGATGCCCTTGGCGGCGGCGACGAAGGCCAGCGCGATGCCGGTGTTGCCCGAGGTCGGCTCGATCAGCACGGTGTTCTTGGTGATCTTGCCGGACTTGATCCCGTCCTCGATCATCGCGAAACCGATGCGGTCCTTCACACTCGAAAGCGGGTTGAAGAACTCGAGCTTGAGCAGGATGTCCGCCTGGGCCCCGTGGGCGGCGGCGGTGCGGTTGAGGCGCACGAGCGGAGTGTTGCCGATAGTTTCGGTGATGTCGTTGTATATCTTGGCCATGGTATTCCGGGGGTTGATCGGTTGAAAAACGTTTCTTGATTACATTACTATATTAGTCCTAATTGCAATATCAGGAATTGTCTTAAATGGCGTAATCTTCCGCAAAGGAGCGGGACTGGCGAAGGCGAAGCAGCACCAAGTTGTTGAGCTTGAGCCCCAAGCGCTCCAGCTCGACGCGGGAAATCTCAGCCTCGACGGTCTCGCGGGACTCGACCTGCTCCAGGGTCAGGCGGGCCGCGGGTCCGGCGGCATGGATGTAGCGCAGCACGGCGGGGATGCCCGGCGCCCCGGTCTCGTGCGGGACGACCTCGATGTCGTGCGGCCGGACATAGATGTGACCGTTGCTCTGCAAGCCGCCGGTCGGAAACGGCGGAGCGGTGCCGGCCGCCAAGGCCGCGGCCTTGAGCACGTTAACGTTGCCGAGGAACTGATAGACGAAGGGCGTGGCCGGCCGGTCATAGACTTCCTGCGGGGTGCCGACCTGCTCGATCTTCGCCTGGTTCATGATCACGACCTCGTCGGCGATCTCGAGTGCTTCCTCCTGGTCGTGGGTGACGAACAGCGTGGTCAGGTGGATCTCCTCGTGGAATTTCCGCAGCCAGCGGCGGAGCTCCTTGCGGACCTTCGCGTCGAGCGCGCCGAACGGCTCGTCGAGCAGCAGCACCTTGGGCTCGACCGCGAGGGCGCGGGCCAGGGCGATGCGCTGGCGCTGGCCGCCGGAGAGTTGGTGGGGAAAGCGATCGGCGAGGTTGTCGAGTTGGACGAGCTTGAGCAGCTTGTGCACCCGGTCGGCGATCTCGGCCTGCGGCGGACGGTTCTTCCGCCGCACCTTCAGACCAAAGGCGATGTTCTCGAACACGGTCATGTGCCGGAAAAGGGCGTAGTGCTGGAAGACAAACCCGACCTTGCGCTGACCCGCCTCGACGTCGGTCACGTCCTCGCCGTGGAACTGGATGCGGCCGCTGCCCTCGTCGGCGTATTCCAGGCCGGCGATGATGCGGAGCAAGGTCGTCTTGCCCGAACCGGAGGGCCCGAGCAAGGCGGTGAGCTGGCCGCTCTTGACGGACAGGCTCACATCGGCGAGCGCGGTGTATTGCCCGAAGGTCTTGCGGATGTGGTGGACTTGGACGCTCATGGAAAAATCAGGCTCCGCTCTTTTGCGCGCGCCACTCGACCAGGCTCTTCAGCAGCAGGGTCAGCAGGGCGAGCAGCGCCAGCAGGGAGGAGACGGCGAAGGCCGCGACGAAGTTGTATTCGTTGTAGAGGATCTCGACGTGCAGCGGCATGGTGTTGGTCTCGCCGCGGATGTGGCCCGAGACGACGGAGACGGCGCCGAACTCACCCATCGCGCGCGCGTTGCAGAGGATGACACCGTAGAAGAGGCCCCACTTGATATTGGGCAGCGTGACATACCAGAAGGTCTGCCAGCCGTTGGCGCCGAGCGTGAGGGCGGCGTATTCCTCGTCGTTGCCCTGCTGCTGCATCAGCGGGATCAGCTCCCGCGCCACAAACGGGAAGGTCACGAAGACTGTCGCCAGCACGATGCCGGGCACGGCGAAGATGATCTGGAAATCCCGCGCGATGAGCCACTGTTGCAGCCACGGCAGGGCCGGCGCCTCGGCGTTGAGATACTGCCCATACCAACCCTGCGCGCCGAAAACCAGGACGTAGATCAGGCCCGAGATGACGGGTGACACGGCGAAGGGCAGGTCAATCAGCGTGATGAGGATGCTTTTCCCGCGGAAATCGAACTTGGCGATGCACCAGGCCGCCGCCACGCCGAAGATCAGGTTGGCCGGCACAGCGATGGCCGCCGTCAACAGCGTGAGCCGCAGCGCACTGAGCATGTCGGGATCGGTGAACGCCCCGAAATAGGCGCCGAAACCCTTCCGCAACGCCTCGGTAAACACGGCGGCCAGCGGCAACACGAGAAAACCGGCGACAAAGACAAAGGCCACGCCCATGAACAGCACGCGCACCCACAGCGGATTGCGGATGACGCGCGGGCCGGAACCGCGGGGCGCGGGCTTGGCGGCGATCGTCGAGGAGGTGGTGGCGAGGGCGGCCATGTCAGACGCGGTAATACCGGCGGCTCCACTTCTGGAGCAGGTTGATGAGCAGCAGCAGGACGAAGGAGGCGACCAGCATGACCACCGCGATGGCCGTGGCGCCGCGGTAGTCGTATTGCTCGAGCTTCGTGATGATGAGCAACGGCGTGATTTCGCTGTGCATGGGCATGTTGCCGGCGATGAATACCACCGAGCCGTATTCGCCCAGCGCCCGGGCGAAGGCCAGGGCGAAGCCCGTGATCAGGGCGGGCAACAGCTCGGGGAAGATGACGCGGGTCATCGTCTGCCAGCGGTTGGCTCCGAGCGTCGCTGCGGCCTCCTCCAGTTCCGGCTCCAATTCCTGCAGCACCGGCTGCAAGGTGCGGACGACAAAGGGCAGGCCGACGAAGGTCAGGGCCAGGAAAACACCCGGCCGGTCGAAGGCCAGCTTGCCGCCCAGCCATCCCTGCCAGTCGATCCAAGGCACAAGTTCGGCAAGTTGGGTAATACCGTCGACCCAAATCGGGTTAAGCCAGCTGCCCACCCACCCACCAGGAGCCACCGCGGTAGGCGCGGCATAGATGGTCGCCAAGGCGATGCCCGCGACCGCCGTCGGCAGCGCGAACGGCAGGTCGACGAGCGCGTCCACCATCCGGCGGCCGGGAAAAGTATATCGCACCAACACCCACGCAAGGATGCCGCCGAACACGGCGTTGACCAGGGCGGCCAACAGCGACACGCCGAAACTCAGCTTGTAGGACGCCACCACCCGTGGTGACGTCACGGCCGCCCAGAAATCCGCCGCACTCAATCCCGAGGCCTTGATGAACGCCGCCGACAGCGGGATGAGCACGATCAGGCCGAGATAGGCCAGCGTAAAGCCCAGCGACAGACCGAAGCCCGGGAGGACATTGCGTCGTTTGCCGAAAAGTGACATCTGAAGGTGGGCGGAGGAATAGTCAGTTTCGACGCGCCGGGTGAAAAGACAACCGCGCGCCAGGCTTATGGCTCAGTTTTGATAAATCTGGTCGAAGGTGCCGCCGTCGGCGAAATGGGCCTGCTTGGCCTTCGTCCAGCCGCCGAAGGCTGCGTCGATGGTGAAGAGCTCGACCTGCGGGAAGCTGCCCGCGTATTTGGCCTTGGCCGCCTCGCTGGCGGCGGGCCGGTAGAAGTTGCGCCCAGCGATGTCCTGGCCTTCCTCCGTGTAGAGATACCCGAGGTAGGCTTCGGCAATTTCCGCGGTGCCCTTCTTCTTCACGACCTTGTCCACGACCGTGACCGTCGGCTGCGCGAGGATGCTCAGCGAGGGCACCACGATCTGGAATTTGTCGGCGCCGAACTCCTTGAGGGCGAGGAAGGCCTCGTTTTCCCACGAGATGAACACGTCGCCGATGCCGCGCTGCACGAAGGTGGTCGTGGAGCCGCGGGCGCCGGAGTCAAGCACGGGCACATTCTTGTAGAGCGCGCGCACGAAGGTCTTCGCCTGCTCGTCGCCGCCGAGCTTGCGGCGTGCGTATTCCCAGGCGGCCAGATAATTCCACTGGGCGCCGCCCGAGGTCTTCGGGTTGGGCGTGATGACCGCGACGCCCGGCTTGGTGAGATCGTCCCAGTCCTTGATGCCCTTCGGATTGCCCGCCCGGACAAGAAATACGATCGTCGAGGTGTAGGGCGCCGAGTCGTGCGGCAGGCGCCTCTGCCAGTCCGCGGGAATGAGCCGGCCCACTGTGTGCAGCGCGTCCACGTCGCCGGCAAGGGCGAGCGTAACCACGTCAGCCTGCAGGCCATCGATCACGGCGCGGGCCTGCTTGCCCGAGCCGCCGTGCGACTGTTTGATGTTCACATCATCGCCGGTCTTCGCCTTCCAGTGAGCGGCGAAGGCTTGATTGAACTCGGTGTAGAGTTCGCGCGTCGGGTCGTAGGAGACGTTGAGGAGTTCGACGGTCTTGGCGGCGGCCGCCGAGGCGATGACGACGGCGAATAGGACGGAGAGAAGATTTTTGATTTTCATGACAATCAGGCAGGAAGGTTTTTAGAAGCTGAGCTGGGCGCGGGTGATGAGGGCCAGCTCATCGTCGCGGGCGCCGTCGGGTTTGAACGGCTATGGCTGGCTGCTCATATGGCGTAATCCCCCAACAGCTGATGGATGACGCCCTCGGTGGGGCTCGTCACGCTGGCGCGGTTTTTCGCACGTGGCTTGTTCGGGACGGAAGTCCCCGCCTTCGGTGCGCTGAAGGGCAAGGGACGGCCGCTGGTCGCCATCTTGCGGGTGGTGACTTCCACGACATCGGCCAGCGTATAGCGGTCGAGGATGGCGGCGATGGCGTTGCGGACATCGAGCATGAGCATCCGCAGGCCGCAGTGCGCCTCGTCCGGGCAGTTGCACGGCTCGTAGGCCGTCTGGCTGACGCAGCCGATGGGGGCCAGCGGCCCGTCGATCAAGCGGACGATCTCGCCGATGTGGATCTGATCAGAGGGCTTCGCCAGGCGGTAACCGCCGTGCTTGCCTCGCTCACTTTCCACGATGCCGGCCTCGCGCAGCTGCTGCATGACCTGCTCGAGAAACTTGATCGGCAGGTCCTCAGCCTTGGCCAGCTCGGTCACGCGCAGGAGCGGCCGCCCCACCTTGGTCGCAATGCCGAGATTGATCAGGGAGCGGAGGGCGTATTCGCCGCGTTTGGAGAGTTTCATAGGCCAGTTCCATTTACTACATTGATTTGGTATGATTTAGAGCAAGCTCTATTTCAATGAGTTGTCATAAATACCTTCCCGTGAATTCTGGGCGTCGACCGATTTTTTTCTCGGCGACCTCTATGCTCTCACCCTAACCTCCGGCATGACTTGGGAGATCGTCTTCGTGCTGCTGCTGATCATCGGCGCACTGCTTAGCTTTCTCCACGAGAAGATATCGCCCGATGTCACGGCTCTGGTCCTGTTCGTGATTTTGCTCGTGAGCGGGATCGTGCCCCAGGGCAAGGTCTTCGGCGTGCTGGCCAATCCGGCACCGCTCACCATCGGCGCCATGTTCATTCTCAGCGCCGCCCTGGTCAAAAGCGGCGCCATCGACCGGCTGGCCGCGCTGCTCGGGCGGCTGGCGGGATTCAGTTACTTCACCGTGATTTCCCTGGTGGTGCTCGGGGTCGGCGGGCTTTCGGCCTTCATCAACAACACCCCGGTCGTCGTCGTGTTGGTGCCGGTGATCATCAGCCTGGCCCGGAAGATGAAGCTGCCGGCGTCGAAGTTTCTCATTCCGCTCTCCTACGCCGCCGTGCTGGGTGGTTGCTGCACGCTCGTCGGCACCAGCACGAACCTGCTCGTGACCGGCATCCTGCAATCGCGCGGCCTGCCGCCGCTGCGCATGTTCGAGCTGGCCTGGGTCGGTCTGCCCATGCTGGCCGCCGGCGCGGTCTACATCGGGCTGTTCGGACGCCATCTGCTGCCCAAGCGCCAGCCGGCTCATCTCACCCTGGCGGAGGAAGACCGGCGCGAATATATCACCGAGGTCTTCGTGCAACCCGGCTCGCCCATCATCGGCCGGACGGCTGCCGCCGCCGGTCTGACCCTGGCGCGCGGCATCCGCGTCCTCGAGATTGTCCGGAACGAGAGTTCCCTCCCCCTGGAACATCCCGCCCCGCCGCTTGCCGCGGGCGACCGCCTGGTGCTGGCCTGCCGGCCCCAGGGGGTGACCCACGCGCGGTCCATCACCGGTCTCGACCTGACGGCGGAGCTCAAGCTCGGCCTCGGCCAGATCACCGCGCACGAGGGCGTGCTGGTCGAGGGCGTCATTGCGCCGAACTCAGACCTCATCGGGCACAACCTCAAGGAAGCGGGCCTCTGGCGGCGCTTTCACCTGGTGGTGCTCGCCGTGCACCGGCACGGCCGGGAACTGCGCGGCGGCGGCGACGAGCGCCGCCTGAAAAACGGCGACATCCTCCTGCTGCTGGGCACGGAGCAGGCGGTGGAAAGTCTCCGGGCCAGCGAGGATCTGCTGCTGGTGGATCGACCGCCGTTGCCGGCGGGGCGTTCGCCCCATCACCTGCGCATCGTGCTCGGCAGCATCTTTGGCGTGATCCTGGCCTCGTCGCTCGGCTGGCTGAACATCGAGATCGCCGCGCTCCTGGCCTGCGCGGTGGTGTTCCTGACCGGCTGCCTCAAGCCGCGCGACGGCTACGACGCCATCGAGTGGAACCTCCTGTTCCTCATCTACGGGATGCTCGCCCTCGGCGTGGCCATGGAGGACACCGGCACCTCCGCCTATGTCGTCGACCGCCTGCTTTGGCTGGTCAACCAGTTCGTCCCGCCGGAACACAAGGCCATCGTCATGCTGGCCGCCTTCTACCTGCTTGCCTCGGTGCTGACCGAGATCCTGTCGAACAACGCCGTGGCCGCGCTCATGACTCCACTGGCCCTCAGCCTGGCAGTGCAGCTCGGAGTGGACCCGCGTCCGTTCGTCATCGCGGTGTGCCTCGCGGCCTCGGCCGCCTTCGCCACGCCCATCGGCTACCAGACCAACACCTACGTCTACGGCGTGGGCGGCTACCGTTTCGCCGACTTCCTGAAATTCGGCCTGCCGCTGAATGTGATCTGCTTCGTCATCGCCCTCTACGTCATCCCCGCCGTCTGGCCGTTCTGAGGGGGCGTGGTAGGGGCGTCGCTTGACAACACCCGTGTGGCTGCAGCTTCCAGCCGCAGTTCATCACTGGCTGGAAGCCGGAGGCACATAGGATCAGCGACCACGCCCCTACAATTTCAGCCGGAGGCCGTCGTGGGCCAGCTGCACTCCCGCCGGCAATTTTTCACTCCACGCCGCGTGGTCGATGGCATGGGTCAAGTGGGTGAGGTAGGTCACCGGGGCGGCGATCTCGGCGGCGACGGCACAGGCTTCCTCGATGTTCATGTGCGTCGGATGCGGCTCGGGCCGCAGGCCGTCGAGGCACACGGCATCGGCTCCCCGGGCCAGCGCCACCGCCTCGCGCGGGACGCGCTTGCAGTCGGAGTAATAGGCAAACTTCCGGCCGGAGGATTTCTCGGTGAAGACCAGCCCGAGGGTGTTGATGCCGCCGTGCGGGAGCAGCGTGGAATGGATGGTGCCCTGCGGAAATTCCAACACCGGCGGCATGTCGACGAGCTTGAACGCCGCATAACCCTTCGCCACCGGCCGCTCGGCGATGGCATAGGGAAACAACGCCAGCACGCGCCCCACCCCTTCATCGGTCGTGTAGACCGTCAGTGCCGTGCCGCCGTGCAGGTCGCAGAAGCGCCGCAGGTCGTCCATGCCCGTGATGTGGTCGTTGTGCCCGTGCGTCAGGATGAATACATCGAGCTGTTCCACCTTTTCGCGGAGGCACTGCAGCCGGAACTCCGGCGTGGCGTCCACCTGGATGTGCAGCCCGTCCATCACGACATGAATGCTCGCCCGCGTGCGCCGGTTGCGCGGGTCGGCCGAGGTGCAGACCGGGCAATGACACGCGATCATCGGCACGCCCTGCGACGTGCCCGTGCCGAGAAAGATGATTTCCATGGTGGAGCCACCACGGAACAGGCAGAACCCCCGAAAGTGAAGGGCAAAGGTAGGGCGAGTCGTCCCGACGAGCCGGAGAGTTTCAGGGCGCGGGAGGGGCTCTACGCCCCGACAAAAGCGCGGACCAAACCGTCGGGGCATAAAGCCCCTCCCACACGCAATTCACCTACGGCCTCCCCACCATTTGCCTGAACTCCTCCTCGTTGATGACTTTCACCCCCAACTGCTGCGCCTCGGCCAGTTTGCTGCCGGCGCCCTCGCCCGCCACCATGTAGTCGGTTAGCCGGCTTACGCTGTCGCGCACGATACCGCCCGCCGCGCGGACTTTTTCGGCCGCCTGGGCCCGGGTGAGTCCGGCCAACGTGCCGGTGAAGACAAACACCTTCCCCTGCAGATTTGCTGCCGCTGCCGCCATGCCCGGTGATATTGGCCGCACCCCGGCATCGAGCATGGCCCGGATGTCCGCCTGGTTTTCCGGGCGTGCCATGAACTCCGCCAAAGCCGCTGCTGCGGACGGCCCGATCACACCAGCCGCGGCCTTCGCCTCAATCCGCGCCAGCCCCGCGAGATCACCGCACTGCGCCGCCAGTTTCCTGGCCGACGCCGCGCCGACCTGCGGAATGCCCAGGCCATGGATGAAACGCCAGAGCTCGGCCTGCTTGCTGCGCTCGATCTCGGCCAACAACCGGTCCGCCGTCTTTTCGCCCAGGCCGGGAACGCGGGCCAGATCCTCGCGGCGCAGCCGGTAGAAATCCGCCGAACCCTGCAGCAAGCCGGCCTCGCTGAGCGCGGCGATGGTCGCGGACCCGATGCCCTTGATCTCGACCGCCTGCGCGGAGACGAAATGCTCCAGCCGCCGCTGCCGTTGGGCGGGACAATGCGTGTTGGGACAACGCACGGCGGCTTCGTCCGATTTTTCCGCCAGCGTCGTGTCGCAGGACGGACACCGGTCGGGAAAAAGGCAGGGCATCGAATCAGCCGGGCGCCCGGCGAGATTCACGCCCACGACCGCCGGGATGATCTCGCCGGCCTTCTCCACCTCGACGAGGTCCCCGATCCGGATGTCGCGTCGGGCAATCTCGGCGCGATTGTGCAACGACGCCCGGGCCACGGTGGAGCCGCCGAGTTCGACGGCGTCGAATTCCGCCACCGGCGTGAGCACGCCGGTGCGGCCGACCTGCCAGGTGATGCCCCGCAGCCTCGTCACGGCCCGCTCGGGCTCATACTTGCAGGCGATCGCCCAACGCGGGGCGTGCTCATCCGCCCCGACCCGGGCGCGCAGCGCGGTGTCGTTGAGCTTCACCACGGCGCCGTCGATCGGGAAGCCCAGGCTGGCCCGCTTTTGGCCGATGGACCGAACCGCCGTCCAAACCTCGTCGGCGGAATTCGCCAGCTGATAGCGCGCAATTCCAGGCAAGCCCCACGTCCGCACCTGCAAGTGAAACGTCTGCTGGGAGACCGGCGCCGGGGCTCCCTCCCACGCGCCCCACCCATAGATGACCACGGAGAGCCGGCGCGACGCGGTTTCGGCGGGATCGGAGGACTTGAGCGTGCCGGCCGCGAGGTTGCGCGGATGCGCAAACGGCTCCTCGTCCGCCGCGGCGCGTTCGGCGTTGATCCGGTCAAATTCGACCTGCTCGAGGTAAATTTCTCCACGGAGTTCGACCAGGGCCGGCAGGGTGCCGGCCTCCCTGTTCAGTTGGGCTGGCAGAGCACGAATCGTGCGCACGTTGGCGGTCACATCGTCCCCCTCTGTGCCGTTGCCGCGGGTCACCGCCCGCACGAGCACCCCGTGCTCGTAGGTGAGGCTGATGGCCAGACCGTCGTATTTGGGCTCGACCACGAAGGCCAGGTCCGGCCGACCCAGCTGCTTCGCGAGTTTCGCGTGAAACGCCCGCCACTCCGCCTCCGTGTAGGCCTTATTCAGACTCAGCATGCGCTCCCGGTGCGCATGAACGGGGAAGCGCCCGCTGCGATCATCGCCGACGCCCTCGGCCGGACGGGCAAATTCCGGATGCGCTGCCTCCAGCGTGACCAGCTCGCGCTTCAACCGGTCGTAGGCGGCATCGCTGATCTCCGGCTTCGTTTTTTTGAAATACAGCTCGTCGTGCCGCGCGATCTCCGTGCGCAGCTCGGCGATGCGTTCGCGCGGGGCGGAATCCGCCACCGGCGCGACACCGACGCAAGTGATCACGCTCCACAGCAACAGCAGGCAGGCTGCGCGCACATTTCCTCTCCGGGGGCCGGTCGTCTTCATGGGATTCTTTTTGCCGTCCGGCCCTCGGCGGCACTTTTCTGCGCCCAAGCCAGCGCGTTCGCCGCGCGCCGTCAAGACTACAGGCGGTAACATCGCAGGCAGCGGACCGGTTAACCGCGATCACGCCGATTGGCCCGGTTGCTGAAACAAATCTGGCTGCGCTGCATGCATGAGGAACACGGAGCTCACGCGCAACCGTCCCGATAAACTCTGAAGCACCACCGCGATTCCAGTGCCCCTCATCCCACCCGTCGCACTGACGCGACAAGGCCGGCACTCACCGAGCATTCCAACTCGCTGCACAGATTGATTTCCGCAACGGACGTTTTAGGCCTGTTGAATTGGTCGAAACCCAATCGAAAGAGCCGGCAGCGAGCGGGAAACGAAATGTTGTATTTCGGGCGCATTCATTTTTCATGTATATCGTTTATATGTTTATGATTAGTAATATGCGTAATATAATATGAATACTTGAAACGGAAACGAGATGAGCTTTTATGACTCCATGATCGTGCGCTACGAGCTACCTCGCGATTGGATTGTCTATGACAAGGCGGCTATTTTTGACGAACTCATGGCCGCCAAGGCAGCCATGCTCGCCCTCACCCAGATTCCTTATCAACGCAGCTGGGCCGACGAGCTGCAAAAGGTGCAGCTCAAGCGTGAAGTGGCAGGCACGTCGCGGATTGAAGGAGCTGAGTTCACGGAAAAAGAACTCGATGCGGCCATGCGCGAAACGCCGGCGCAACTGGAAACCCGTTCCCAAAAGCAGGCGGCGGCGGCCGTGCAGACCTACCGTTGGATCGCCCAGCTTCCGGCGGATCGTCCATTGGATGAGGCCTTGATCTGCGAGGTGCATCGTCGGCTCGTCCACAATTGCGACGACGACCATTGCGCCCCCGGCCAGCTGCGGACCCGCGATCAGAACGTGACCTTCGGGGCACCCCGTCATCGGGGCGCGGAAGGCGGCGAAGAATGCACGACCGCCTTGCAGTCTCTCGTCCAGGCGGCGCGCGGGGCCTATCGAGAGCACGACCCGCTGATCCAAGCTCTGGCCCTGCATTACCACTTTGCCGCCATGCACCCCTTTCTCGACGGCAATGGAAGAACGGCCCGCGCCCTGGAGGCGCTGATGCTTCAGCGCACCGGGCTGCGTGACACGTTGTTCATCGCGATGTCCAATTACTATTACGAACAGAAGACCGGCTACCTGAACGCCCTGAATGAGACCCGGGCAGCCGGCCACGACCTCACCCTTTTCCTGAAGTTCGCCCTGAGAGGCATCGAGAGCCAGTGCCGCCGCCTGTTTGAGGAAATCCGCCTGCAGGTCATCAAGGCGCTCTATCGCAACACCGTCACCGACCTGTTCGGCCGGATGAAATCACCCCGCAAACGCGTGGTCTCGGGCCGCCATGTGCAATTGCTCAACCTGCTGCTCGACGAGGAGGAAATGACCCTGGCCGCGCTGACCGAGCGCACGCGGCACATCTTCAACGTCAGCAATCCCTACAAGGCGCTGATCCGCGACCTCAATTACCTCATCGGGCTGGAGGCGATCTCCGCCAAGGCCCTGCCGGACAAGACCGGATTTCTTCTCAGCATAAACCTGAACTGGCCCACGAAGATCACCGAGACCGAGTTTTTCCGCCGCACCAAGGAAATGCCCAAGGGAAAGGTGTATGGTTTTCTTTCCTTGTAGGCCGATAAAAATGCACGCTTGGAGAGGCGAAGATCATCACGGTCGATATCCGGGACTTCCCGATCTACCGCCGCGGCGGCCGCGAGCCGCTGCCGCTCATCATGCCGCAGTGACGCTGACTGCTCAGAGCACGGCATCCGCCAACTGCAAGACACCCGACCTGACGAATTTTGGTCGACCCGGGCGGACCAGTTGTGCCGGTCCGCTTGGGCGGCTCCCAGCCTTCAAGTGTCCAAGCCGGCCAGCTGGGCGAGTTCCCGTTGCCGATGGTCAAAAGTGACGAAACGTCCGGCCTTCAAGGCCAGCGCCGAGGCCACATGCAGGATGTCCATGCCGCGCGCGCCGAGGCTCTCCGTATGCCGGCGGCCGAGGGCTTCGGCCTGCTTCAAAGCCTTGGGCCAATCCAGCGGCGTGACGTGCAGCACGCCCGCCGCCTTGTCGTTCTCCAGGTCATGCAGGGCCTTTTCCCGCTGGGCCGTCGTGATCTGTCGGCGGAATACGCACAGGCGAATTGCATTCCGCAACTCATGCTCGATGAGCGGCGTGAAAAAGACCGGAAAGAGCTTGGGCGCATCTGCCACCACGCGCGCCGAGTTGGCGTCCTGCACATAGAGCGACACAAGCAAGCTCGTGTCGGCATAGACGGGAGCCGGCATCAGTAGCGACCCTTGTTGTCGGCCAGCAATTCCGCCATCACGTCCGCCGGGATGATCTTGTCGCCGTAGATGGCCTGCAACCGGGACCGGAAGTCGGGCAAGGCGGGTTTCTTCTTGGGCGCGTCACCGGCCGGGGTGAGGTTGGCCACGATCTTGCGGCGGCGGGTGATGGCCACCTCCTCGCCCGCGTTGACCCAGGCGAGGACCTTGGGGAACTCGGTGCGCAACTGGCGGACGGTGGCCGTTTTCATGTGACTCATCTTGTTTCACCAACGCAAAGAGTCAAGCCCCGCCTCCCCATAGCAGTGACACCGCTCATGCCGCAAACTGCAAAGCCTGACCCTGTTTTGCTGCTTCTCATGCCACAAACTACAAAGCCTGCCTCTGTTTTGCTGCCTCCACTGTTTTGATCGCCTCGTTTTGATCGCCCTGACCCGCCACTTTCGATTCAGCGTTTCTGGAGCGCTACCACTTCTTCTGGAATTCGCGCATTATCGACCGATTCCCAAATAAACCGAGTAAACGGAATCTTGAAGGTTCGTCCCGAGTTGATCTGCACATATACATTGTCGAACTCAGTGTCATTTGCCGGCACGTAGACTGTGGCCTCTTGGCCCTCAAGCGATGCGTCGGACGCACCAAACGCGCGACCAATTCTCGCTCGTCCAAGAACACCGATTCTCCTGTTCTGTAAGTTCAAGTCCTTCGGATACCTGATGTAGTTAACAAGGAAGAGAAATTTTGGCGGAGTTACATCATCCGGAAATGTAAGGCGGAATTGCCCTTCGCCCAACTTTGATACTAGAAAACTTGATTCAGGGATCTGATACATACCGCGAAAGTCAGTTAAGATCTTCTCTATTTCGTCCTGCTTCCATCCCGCTACATCGATCAATTTCCAATTTCTAGGATCGGGCTTATATACTTTCTCCATTTCGGCCAGGTGCTGGGTTCCCGCAACCAGCCAGCTCCTCAGCGCGAAAATGCCGATGATAACCAAAGCCCCGACCACTAAGAGGACAAGTTTCATGGGCTACTTATATTTAGCTGACTGCCAGACTCACAGATTGGTTTAGTAGACGCCAGCCTATGCTTGTTTCCCGCAAGAAAAAGGCGCGCTCCGGAGAGCGCGCCTTGAAGTGTTCTGATTCTGTGGGGCCTGGACTCAGTAGTCCATGCCGCCCATGCCGCCGCCGCCGCCACCGCCGCCGGCCGGGGCCTTCTCCTTCTCGGGGAGATCGGTGATCATGCACTCGGTCGTCAGGAGCAGGCCGGCGATCGAGGCCGCGTTCTGCAGCGCGGTGCGCGTGACCTTGGTGGGGTCGACGACACCGGCCTTGACGAGGTCCTCATACTTCTCGGTCGCCACGTTGTAGCCGTAGTTGCCCTTGCCGGCGATGACCTCGCCGACCACCACCGCACCCTCGACGCCGGCGTTGGTGCAGAGCATGCGGAGCGGATGTTCGACGGCGCGGCGCACGATCTGGGCGCCGATGGCCTCGTCACCCTCGAGCTTGAGGGCGTCGATGGCCTTGATGGTGCGGAGCAGGGCGACGCCGCCGCCGGCGACAATCCCCTCTTCCACGGCCGCACGGGTGGCGTGCAGCGCGTCTTCCACGCGGGCCTTCTTCTCCTTCATCTCGACCTCGGTGGACGCACCGACGTGGATGACGGCGATGCCGCCGGCGAGCTTGGCGAGGCGCTCCTGGAGCTTCTCCTTGTCGTAGTCGGAGGTCGTTTCCTCGATCTGGCGGCGGATCTGCTTCACGCGGCCCTGGATGTCGGAGGACTTGCCGCCGCCTTCCTGGATCGTGGTGTTTTCCTTGTCGACGGTGATGCGCTTGGCCTTGCCGAGGTCGGCCACGGTGAGGTTCTCGAGCTTGAGGCCGAGATCCTCGCTGATGCACTTGCCGCCGGTGAGGACCGCGATGTCCTCGAGCATGGCCTTGCGGCGGTCGCCGAAGCCGGGGGCCTTGACGGCGCACACGTTGATCGTGCCGCGGATCTTGTTCACGACGAGCGCGGCCAGGGCCTCGCCCTCGACTTCCTCGGCGATGACGAGGAGGGGCTTGCCGCTCTTGGCGACGGTCTGGAGCAGCGGGAGGAACTCCTGCAGGTTGGCGATCTTCTTCTCGTGGATGAGCACGTAGGCGTCCTCGAGGACGGCCTCCTGGGCCTCCATGTTGGTGGCGAAGTAGGGCGAGAGGTAGCCCTTGTCGAATTCCATGCCCTCGACGACGTCGAGGGTGGTCTCGATGGACTTGGCTTCCTCAACGGTGATGGTGCCGTCCTTGCCGACCTTGTCCATGGCGTCGGCGATGATGTTGCCGATGGTCTCGTCCCAGTTGGCGGAGACGGTGGCGACCTGGCGGATCTCCTCGCGGTCATTGACCTTCTTGGAGATCTTGGCGAGTTCGGCGACGGCGGCCTCGACGGCCTTGTCGATGCCGCGCTTGAGGTAGACCGGGTTGGAGCCGGCGGTGACGTTCTTCAGGCCCTCGCGGTAGATGCCCTCGGCGAGCACGGTGGCGGTGGTGGTGCCGTCGCCGGCGGCGTCGGAGGTCTTGGAGGCGACTTCCTTCACCATCTGCGCGCCCATGTTCTCATAGGGATCGGGAAGCTCGACTTCCTTGGCGACGGTGACGCCGTCCTTGGTGACGGTCGGCGAACCGAATTTTTTGTCGATCACGACATTGCGGCCCTTGGGCCCGAGCGTGACCTTGACGGCGCGAGAAAGGATCTCGACGCCGCGGAGGATTTTCTGACGAGCGGCCTCGTCGAAGAGGAGTTGTTTGGCTGCCATAGTATGTAAGTTTTAAGCTTTAAGGTTTAAGTGGGAAGCGGGCGGCGATCAGCCGATGACGCCGAGGATGTCGTCCTCGCGGACCAAGGTGAATTTCTGGTCGTCGATCTTCACTTCGGTGCCGCCGTATTTGGAGATGAGGACCTTGTCGCCGACCTTCACCTCGAAGGGCGTGACCTTGCCGTTTTCATCCTTCTTGCCGGTGCCCAGGGCGATGACCTTGGCCTCCTGCGGTTTTTCTTTGGCGCTGTCGGGAATAATGATCCCGCCGCGGACCTGTTCTTTTTCCTCGATGTGCTGCACGAGCACGCGATCACCGATGGGTTTGATGTTCACTTTAGCCATATTGGTTTTTGTGGTTGGGGGTTTAATTGGGATGGGTTGAAACGAACAAACCCGTTCCCGTGATGGGAGCGGGTTCGTCCGAAAAATTACTTCTTTTCCTCGTCGACAATCTCGACGTCGGCATCGACGACCTTGCCCTCGGTCTTCTTGGCGGCCTTGGGCTCGGCACCGGCATCCGCACCCGCCCCGGTGTCGGGGGTCGCGCCCGGCTGGGCGCCGGCGGCGGCCTGCGCGGCCTGCGTGTGCTGGTAGAGTTCGGCGCCGATCTTCGAGAGATTCTCGAGGGCGGCCTTCATCTTGTCGGTGTCGTTGGACTCGAGGTCCTGCTTGGCCCCGGCGAGGGCGGTCTCGAATTTGCCCTTCACGTCGGCGGGGATCTTGTCGCCGCTGTCCTTGAGGGTTTTCTCGAGCTGGTAGATGATGGTGTCGAGCTGGTTCTTGGTCTCGACGGCCTCCTTGCGCTTGGCGTCGGCGGCGGCGTTGAGCTCGGCCTCCTTGGTCATCTTCTCGACCTCCTCCTTGGAGAGGCCGGACGAGCCTTGGATGGTGATCTTCTGCTCCTTGCCGGTGCCGAGGTCCTTGGCGGAGACGTGCAAAATGCCGTTGGCGTCGATGTCGAAGGTGACCTCGATCTGCGGCGTGCCGCGCGGGGCCGGCGGGATGCCGTCGAGCTTGAAGGTGCCGAGGTTCTTGTTGTCGCGGGCCATCGGGCGCTCGCCCTGGAGGACGACGATCTCGACGCCCGGCTGGTTGTCGCTGTAGGTGGAGAAGGTCTGCGTCTTCTTGGAGGGAATGGTTGTGTTGCGCGAGATCATCGGCGTGGCGACGTCGCCGGCCGTCATGATGCCGAGGGTGAGCGGGGTCACGTCGAGCAGGAGCACGTCCCGCACGTCGCCCCGGAGCACGCCGCCCTGGATGGCGGCGCCGACCGCGACGACCTCGTCGGGGTTCACGCCCTGGTGCGGGGTCTTGCCGCCGAGGGTGTGGGCGATTTCCACGACCTTGGGCATGCGGGTCATGCCGCCGACCAGCACGAGCTCGTCGATCTTGTCGCCGGCGATGCCGGAGTCCTTGAGGCAGTTCTTGAACGGCTGGATGCAGCGCTCGAAGAGGCTGTCGCAGATCTGCTCCATTTTCGCCCGGGTGACCTGGATGTTCAGGTGCTTCGGGCCGGAGGCGTCCGCCGTGATGAACGGCAGGTTGATGTCGTAGGTGGTGGCCGAGGAGAGGGCGATCTTGGCCTTTTCGGCCTCTTCCTTCAGGCGCTGGAGCGCCATCGGGTCCTTGCGCAGGTCGATGCCATTTTCCTTCTTGAAGCTCTCGACGAGCCAGCCGATGAGGGCGTCGTCCCAGTTGTCGCCGCCGAGGTGGGTGTCGCCGTTGGTGGCCTTGACCTCGAACACGCCGTCGCCGATCTCGAGGATCGACACGTCGAAGGTGCCGCCGCCGAGGTCGAACACGGCGATCTTCTCATCCTTCTTCTTGTCGAGGCCGTAGGCGAGCGAGGCCGCCGTGGGCTCGTTGATGATGCGGAGCACGTCGAGGCCGGCGATCTTGCCGGCGTCCTTGGTGGCCTGGCGCTGGGCGTCGTTGAAATAGGCGGGCACCGTGATGACGGCCTGCGCGATCTTCTCGCCCAGGTAGGCCTCGGCGTCGGCCTTCAGCTTGCCGAGCACGAACGCGGCGATCTGCTGCGGGGCGAACTGCTCGGTCTTGTCGCCGACCTGCACCTCGAGGTAAGCGTCGCCGTTTTTGCCGGCCACGACCTTGTAGGGGAGGTTCTTGGCCTCCTCGCTGATCTCGGAGAATTTGCGCCCGATGAGGCGCTTGGCGGAGAAATCGTGTTCTTCGGATTGGTCACGGCCTGGCGCTTGGCGGCCTGGCCGACGACGCGCTCGCCGGTCTTCGTGAACGCCACGACGGACGGCGTGGTGCGCGCGCCCTCGGCGTTCGGGATGACCACCGGTTCGCCACCCTCCATGATCGCCATGCAGGAATTTGTCGTGCCCAGATCGATGCCTAGAATCTTGCTCATGCGCACTTCTTAGCAATGCCCGTGCCTCGATAACGCATGGTTATTATGACGTTAACATCCAGTGCTTTATAATAGTAAACCTCGCGGACATCCGCTGGTCCTCGATTCTTTTCGAGCCACGATGTCACACTGACTCCTGAATCTTGTCCCAGTGAGCCACGAGGCCGGAAAGTGGGC
>JAQSDJ010000064.1 GCA_029945855.1 Lacunisphaera sp. | reverse complement strand
TTTGCTCGACCTCATCGGCCTCATAGCAGGGCGGGATCGCTGATCCCGCCACGAACATGATATTGTGATCGAACGCAGGCGGGATCAGCGATCCCGCCCTACAGTCGACAGCCCCGCGCCAGGCTGTTTATCTGGAAGCCGCAGCCGGCTCGCCGACCAAAATGCCGCGTCCGCTCGTGCCGAGATAGACGCGGCCGAAGACCCGCGGGTCGCCGGTCAGGCAACGCAGCCAGCCGAAGCGCTGCCGGTCGGTGCTGATCCGCACCCAGGTCGCGCCGCCGTCAGCGGAGCGGAAGTAGGCGGCCTGGCCGCGCACGGTGCCGTCGAGGAAGAGGGCGGGTGTGTTCCGTCCCGGCGCCGCCGCGCCGAAGCCAACCTGATGCGCCGCGGTCACGCCGGGAATCTTGTGAAAGGCTCCGCCGGAGTTGGCCGAATGGAGGAGCCCTTCTTCGGTGGGCAGCCAGACATGGCCCTCGGCCCCGGGCTGGGCGACGAGCACGCCGCCGCGCGGCGGCAGGGTGGTCGTGCGGGTGAATCGGGCGCCGCCATCCGTGCTCGCAAAAAAGGCTCCGGTGACGCTGTCGTAGAGATAGAATTTTGCCGGGTTGATGCGGTCGGCCACCGGGCCGTAGGTGGTCCATATGGTGGTGGAGACCAGCTCGGTGCGGCTTTCGCTCCAAGTGGCGCCTCGGTCGGTCGAATAGAACGGTCGTGAGCCTTTCGGCAGCCAGACAATGCACCGGCCGTCGGCGGCGAGTGCGGCCAGACCGGGGCCGTGTTCCACCGCGGCCGTCGGGGTGCTGGGAAAATCCGTCCACGTCACGCCGCCGTCGCGCGAGATCGCCCCGCGGGCCGGGCCCCAGTGGGTGCGGACGAGGACGGCGGGATCATTTTCCGCATAGGCGAGGCCCGGGCTGCCGCCATGCAGTGGCCGGAAGAAACCATCGCGCGGGGAAACGGACAGATCGTCGTGCCGGAATCCGCCAATATCGCCTAGCGCACTGAGCAAGGGGACGCCCGTGGGCGGACTGATGAGCGCGTCGACCACGGTTTCCTCGAGGCCGCGGTTGGGAAAAACCCAGGTGATCCCGCGGCCGGGGCCGACGGGAGCGTTGGCCTGGTCCGTGGCCCACACGCCGTAGCCGCTCACGATCCACGCCCGTTCCGGGTGGAAGGGATCGAGTGCGACGTGACTGAT
Organism: Lacunisphaera sp.; assembly: GCA_029945855.1. GTDB lineage: Bacteria > Verrucomicrobiota > Verrucomicrobiia > Opitutales > Opitutaceae > Lacunisphaera. The sequence goes on along the minus strand of JAQSDJ010000064.1, from coordinate 2,622 downwards.
CCAGTGCGGCTTCATGGCCTGGATATAGGGCGTGCCGGCATGATTCCACTTGAAGTGGGCGAGCAGGGGCGTCCAGGTGGCTCCGCCATCGGTGCTGCGGAAGATCTCGTCGCCCTTCGTCCAGCGGTCGAGCGTGGTGACGAGAATCGTGCCGGGGTGCTGCGGGTCGAGGGCCAGGCCGGCGTAACCGAAGCGGTCGTTGCCCTCCGCCGAGGGGCGCACGGGCGTGAGGTCGGTCCACTGCGCGGTGCGCGGGTCGAATTTCCACACCCCGCCGTCGGTGACATCGTTCGGTCCCCGGCCGTTGCCGCCGGCGAGGTAGAGCACGCCCGACGCATCCTGCGCGGCATGGTGGATGAGGAGACCGGTTGGCTGACCGGCCACCACCGTCCAGGTCTTGCCGCCATCGGTGCTGCGGTAGAGGGAGTCGCGCGAGGTCGTCTCCCGTCCGAGATAAACAGTTTGCGTGGGTTTGCCCGGGGTGCCGCTGGCCGGATCGAACAGCACGAACGTTATGCCGGCGTCGCGCGGGAAATTTCCGGCGGGCGCCCAGGTTTGGCCGGAGTCACGGCTCCGCCAGAGCCCGTCGCGACTGGTGCCGAGAAAAAGCACGCGGCCATCGTGCGGGTCGACGGCCAGGCGTTCGCCGGTGCCGCGGCCGTCCTGGTTGCCGCCGAGCTTGACGGGCAGTTCGGTGGCTGCCCAGGTCGCCCCGCGGTCGGTCGATCGCAAAACGGCTCCCGCGCGGGCCCCTTCGCCGAGGTAGAGGCCGCAGGCCAGATAGAGCCGGTCGGGATCGTGCGGGTCGAGGGCCAGGCTGAGGATGCCGTGGTAGTCGACATGGGCGCGGTCGATCGCGTCGTTCAACGGGCGCCAGAGCCGGTCGGTCGCGTCCCAGCGGTAGGCGCCGCCGACATCGGTGCGGGCATAGAGCAGGTCCGCTTCACGGGGATGAAAGACGAGGCCGGTCACGTAGCCGCCGCCGTGCACCGGCACGTTGCGCCACGCATAGGCTTCCGTCGCCGGCGGCGTGGCCGCGGTGAGGCGGAGGGCAAGAGTCAGGGTGAACAGGAGGAGGGACGGGCGCCGGAAAAACATGACTGAAGCAGGGGCTCGGGTGAGTAGAGGCGGGATAAATGGCATTGCCAAGGCTGATTTAACGATACATCCATCGTTTTTCCGCTGATCACCCCATGAAATTCACCGACGGTGCCTGGCTGCTGCAGCCGGGCGTCCAAGCCCATCACCCCGCCGAGGTCCACTCGGTCGCCCAGGAAGGCGACACGCTGGTCATCCATGCGCCGACGCGGCCCATCCGCCATCGCGGCGACACGCTGCAGGGACCGCTGCTCACCCTCCGGCTGAGTTCACCGCTGCCCGGTGTGATCCGCGTGCGGCTCGAGCATTTCAGCGGCGGCCACGCGCGCGGGCCGCACATCCCGCTGGCCACACCGGCGACGGTCCCCGCCGCCATCCGCATCGAGCCGGAGCAGGCGTCGCTGACCGCGGGTGATTTATCCGTGAGCGTCAAGCGCTCGGGCGGCTGGGAAATGGTCTTTGCCGAGGGTGGCCGCGCGCTCACGCGGTCGGCCGCGCGCGGCGCGGGCTACGTGCAATGGGCCGGCCGGGGCAGCTTCATGCACGAGCAGCTCACGCTCGGTCCGGGCGAATGCGTCTACGGGCTCGGCGAGCGCTTCACCGCTTTCGTGAAGAACGGGCAGGTCGTCGAGAACACCAACATGGACGGCGGCACGGGCAGCGACCAGGCTTACAAGGCGGTGCCCTTCTACCTCACGAACCGCGGCTACGGCGTGCTGGTGAACGAGACCGGCCCGGTCTCGTTCGAGGTCGCCTCCGAGCGCGTGTCGCGCGTGCAGTTCAGCCGGCCCGGCGAGGCGCTGGAATATTTTGTCATCGCCGGCCCGACCCCGAAGGACGTGTTGCGCCGGCTGACGGCGCTGACCGGGCGCCCGGCGCTGCCGCCGGCGTGGTCGTTCGGGCTGTGGCTCTCGACGTCGTTCACGACCGATTACGACGAGGCGACGATCAGCCGCTTCATCGCCGGCATGCAGGAGCGCGACCTGCCGCTCCATGTGTTTCATTTCGACTGTTTCTGGATGCGCGAGTTCGAGTGGACGAACTTCGAGTGGGACCCGCGCGTCTTCCCCGATCCCGCCGGCATGTTGCAGCGCCTGCATGCGCGCGGGTTGCGCGTGTGCGTGTGGATCAACTCCTACATCGCCCAGAAATCACCCCTGTTCGCCGAGGCGGCGCGGCAGGGTTTCCTGCTGAAACGCACCGACGGCTCGGTCTGGCAGACGGACCTCTGGCAGCCGGGCATGGCGATCGTCGACTTCACCCACCCGGCGGCGGCGGCGTGGTTCGCCGGCCACATCCGGCGCCTGCTCGCGCTGGGGGTCGATGCGATCAAGACCGACTTCGGCGAGCGCATCCCGTCCGAGGGCGTGGTCTGGCACGACGGCTCCGACGCGGCGCGCATGCACAACTATTATCCGGTGATCTACAACGAGACGGTGTTCCGCGCCATCGAGGCGGTGCGCGGCCAGGGCGACGCGGTGCTCTTCGCCCGCTCGGCCTACGCCTCGAGCCAGCGCTTCCCGG
>JAQSDJ010000063.1:39304-51429 GCA_029945855.1 Lacunisphaera sp. | reverse complement strand
TCGGCATGACGACCAACATTCCGCCGCACAACCTTTCCGAGCTCATCGACGCCACCTGCGCGATGATCGACCGGCCCTCCATCACTGTCGACGAGATCGCCAGCTACATCCCCGGCCCTGACTTCCCCACCGGCGGCTACATCAACGGCCGCGCCGGCATCCGTTCCTATCTCACCACCGGCCGCGGCATCGTCCGCATGCGCGGCAAGGCCCACACCGAGGAGCTCAAGGGCGGCGGCGAACAGATCGTCATCACCGAGATCCCCTACAACGTGAACCGCGCCACCCTCGTGCTGCGCATCGCCGACCTCGTCCGCGACAAGGAGCTCGACGGCATCCGCGACCTCCGCGACGAGTCCGACGAGAACACGCGCATCGTCATCGAGCTCAAGCGCGGCGAGCAGGCCCAGATCATCATCAACCAGCTCTACCAGAAGACCGCCCTCGAGTCCTCCTTCGGCGTCATCCTCCTGGCCCTCGACAAGAAGCGGCCGAAGCAGATGAACATCAAGGAACTCCTCGAGTGCTACGTCGACCACCGCCGCGACGTCGTCACCCGCCGCACGAAGTTCCGCCTCGCCCAGGCCAAGGCCCGCGCCCACATCCTCGAGGGCTACATCATCGCCCTCGATAACCTTGATGATTTCGTGAAGATCATCCGTGCCTCCGCCAACCGCGACGAGGCCAAGGTGCAGTTGATGGCGAAGTATCCGCTCAGCGAGATCCAGACCAACGCCATCCTCGAGCTCCGCCTCTATCAGCTCACCGGCCTCGAGCGCGGCAAGATCGAGGCCGAATATCTCGAGCTCATGAAGCTCATCGAGGAATACCAGGGCATCCTCGACGACGAGCACAAGCTGCTCGCCCTGATCAAAAAGGAACTCCTCGATCTCCGCGGCAAATACGCCTCCCCCCGCCGCACCGAGATCCTCGACGTCGAGGGCGAGCTGCGCATGGAGGACGTCATCCCCAACGAGGGCTGCGTCATCACCGTCTCCCACCTTGGCTTCATCAAGCGCACCCCCGTCGCCGCCTACCGCGCCCAGAAACGCGGCGGCAAGGGCGTCATCGGGGCCGAGACCTATGACGAGGATTTCGTCGAGACGCTCTTCACCGCCTCGACCCACGACTACGTGCTCTACTTCACCAGCACCGGCCAGTGCCTCGCCAAGAAGATCTACGACATCCCCGAGGGCACCCGCACCGCCAAGGGCAAGTCCGTCTCCAGCTTCCTCCGCCTCAACGCCGGCGAGAAGATCGCCGCCATGGTCTGCGTGAAGGATTTCGCGGAAACGAACCACATCGTGATGGCCACCAAGAACGGCATCACCAAGAAGACCAACCTCGGCGACTACGCCAACGCCACCCGCGAGTCCGGCCTCCGCGGCATCAAGCTCGAGGCGGGCGACTTCCTCGTCGGCTGCGTCCTCACCAACGGCGAGAACGAGGTCGTCCTCGTCTCCCACAAGGGCCAGGCCGTGCGCTTCAAGGAGGACGATCTCCGCGACCAGGGCCGCGACACCGTCGGCGTCACCGGCATGCGCTTCAAGATCGCGGGCGACTACGTCCAGGCCATCGAGGTCTGCGACGCCGAGGCCCGCCTGCTCGTCGCCCGCGAGGACGGCATCGGCAAGCGCACCCCCTTCGAGGACTACCGCCTCATCGCCCGCGGCGGCACCGGCGTCATCGCCATCGACCTCCCCGCGGACGGCTCCGTCAACGTCGCCGGCGCGCTCAGCGTCCGCGACACCGACGAGGTCATGCTGCTCACGGCCAAGGGCCAGAGCGTCCGCACCCGCGTGAAGGAGATCCGCGAGACCGGCCGCGGCGCCAAGGGCGTCAAGCTCGTCAACCTCGAGGAGGGCGACAAGCTGCTCGCCATCGCCCGCGTCGTCGAGTCCGACGAGGAGGAGGCCGCCAACAGCAACCCGCCGATGGAGGCCCCGCCGCCGGCAACTTAAGGTGGAGCCCGGCCTCCGGACGGGCTTTCCCCGAAACGCGGCGGGACGCCCCGCTCCACCCACCAACCCCCAAGGCGCGCCTCTCCCTGTCTCGCCGAAGCCTCGGCGAAGGCGGACGGCGCCCCTTTTTCTTTCGCGCTACTCCAGCCGGATCGGCTTCACCCGCACCCGCGGTTTGACCCCCTCGATCTCCATCCAGAAGGTGCCGAGCATGCCCGGGTAGATCCGGACCTTGGGCGCCGGGGAGGGCGGCGTCACATAGTCCTCCGACGAGTCGGCCTGCCAACGCTGCCCGTTCGCCAGGTTGAACACCGTGCCGCGCCGCCACCCCTTGAAATCGCCGGCGAATCGGGTCTCGATGGCATCATTGCTGTCGGGCTCCTTGGCCACCTTGTCCAGGGTGATGAGCGCCTTGAGCCAGCCCGGTTTCTTGTCCGTCGCCACCGTCGCCGCCGGGACTTCCGCCGCCTTGGTCTCGGCCTGCTTCACCTTGGCCTCCGCCGCGGCGATCTTGGTCTCGGCCTCCTGCCGGACACTCGCGACCTTTTGCTCCGCCGCCTGCCGCACCACGGCGACTTTCTGTTCGGCCGCCTGCCGCACCTCTTCCACCCGCTGCTGCACGACGGCCACCTCGCCGGTCTTGTAGCGCTCCACCACGGCCGCGAGCCGCGCCAGTTCCTCGGGACTGAGCTTCTGCAGGCCGGTGGCCGCGAGTTCCTCCGGCGTCAGGGTCTGGAGAAAACCGTCCGCCGCCCACAGCGGGGTGGCCACCAGCAGGGCCCACAGGATGAGAAGTCTCTTCATGGCGCCGATTCCGCCCCAGCCGGCGCGGCGTCGCAATGCTTTTTGCAGCAGACCCGATTCTTGCGGAAATGCGTATTTTTTCCCTGCAAACCGCCCGGACCTCCCGATAATCATCTATCCCCGATGTCTGACCGCCGGACCTCCCGCAAAACCATCCGCCCCCGGCAAGAGGGCATTCTGGCCGCCTTGGTCCTCTTTTTGGTCTCCTGCCTCGGCCTCGGGTCGGTTTATTATTTCGCCCAACGCGCGCAGATTGACGCCGTGCGCGACGAACTGGCGGCCCTGGCCAGCTCGCTCGCCGTCCAGATCGACGGGGACCTGCACCGCACCCTCACCTCGCCGGAGCAGATGGGCTCGCCCGACCACCTCAAGGCGCTCGCCCCGCTGGTCGCCTTCCACCAGGCCAACCCGAAGCTCTACTTTGTCTACACCGCGGTGCTGCAGGAGGACGGCGTGCATGTCGTCCTCGGCACGGACCAGGTGCTGCGGAATGAGCGCAACGCCGGGCCGCCCGACGCCATCATGGCCCCTTACTCGGGCGACGACCCGGAGTTCACCCGGGCCCTGCGCGAGGCGCGGGTGATCACGAACTCCCGGCCGGTGACAGACGAGCAGGGCACCTTCATGAGCGGCTTCGCGCCGTTCCTCGACTCGGCCGGCCGGCCCGCCGGCGTCGTGGGCATCGACATGGAATTGTCGGACCTGAAGACGCGGCTGACGATGATCCGCCACCCCGCCCTCGTCTCCCTCGGCGTCATCAGCCTGCTCTCCCTGGCCGCCGGGTTCATGGTCCTGCGCTTGCGCGCCGCCGCCGCCATCGCCGCCGCGCACGATGCGCGCGCCACCGAGGAGCTGCGCCGCGCCAAGGAGCAGGCCGAGGCCGCCAACCTGGCCAAGAGCTCCTTCCTCGCCATGATGAGCCACGAGATCCGGACGCCGATGAACGGCGTCATCGGCATGGCCAGCCTCCTCCGCGACACCCCGCTCAATCCGCAGCAGCTCGATTACCTGCAGACCATCGAGTCGAGCGGCGACTCGCTGCTCACCATCATCAACGACATCCTCGACTACTCCAAGATCGAGGCCGGCCGCATCGACCTCGAGCACGTGCCGTTCGACCTGCGCCAGTGCCTCGAGGATGCCCTCGACCTGTTCACCGCCAAGGCCGCGCAGATCCCGCTCGAGCTCGCCTACTCGCTCGCCCCCGACGTGCCCGGCTGGGTCGTCAGCGATGTCACCCGGGTGCGCCAGATCCTCGTCAACCTCATCGGCAACGCCGTGAAGTTCACTGCGGCGGGCGAGGTGCTGGTCGCCGTGGACGTCGCCGCCCGCACCCCGGACCTGGTGCTGCATTTCGCCGTGCGCGACACCGGCCTCGGCATCCCCGCCGACCGGATTGACCGCCTCTTCAAGTCCTTCTCGCAGGTCGACAGCTCGACCACCCGGCGCTTCGGCGGCACCGGCCTCGGCCTCGCCATCAGCCACCGGCTCGCGACGCTCCTGGGCGGCCGCATGTGGGTCGAGAGCACCGTGGGCGCCGGCTCGACCTTCCATTTCACCATCACGGCGACCCCGCACACCGAGAGCGTGCGCATCAACGTCGGCGCCCAGCAGCCTGCGCTCGAGGGCCTGCGCGTCCTGATCGTCGACGACAACGAGACCAACCGCCGCATCCTCGCGGCGCAGGTGCGTTCCTGGGGCATGGCGCCCGCCGAGGCCGCCTCGGCCGAGCGCGCGTTGCTCCTCGTCGCCGCCGGCGAACGCTTCGACGTCGCCCTGCTCGACTACCAGATGCCTGGGATGGACGGGGAGGCGCTGGCCGGGGAGTTGCGGAACAACCCCGCCACCGCGCGGCTGCCCCTCCTGCTGCTCAGCTCCGCCGGTCGTCGCCCCGCCACCGGCCTCTTCGCCGCCTCGCTCGCCAAACCGGTCAAACCGACGCTGCTGCTGGCCGCCCTCGGGGAGATTTTCCACCGGCCGGTCGCCGCGCCGGCGCCGGCGGGCCCGGCCGCCCCCGTGGCCACCCTCGCCCAGCGCTGCCCCCTCAAGATCCTGGTCGCCGACGACAACCCCGTGAACCTGAAGGTCGCGCAGATGATGATGCAGCGGCTCGGCTACCGCACCGATCCGGCCGCCGATGGCTGCGATGTCCTCGAGGCCGTCGGGCGCACCACCTACGACGTCATCCTGATGGACGTCGAGATGCCCGAGCTCGACGGCCTGCAGGCCACCCGGCGCATCCGCGAGCTGTTCTCCGCGGGCGACCGCCCCTGGATCATCGCCCTGACGGCAAACGCCATGCCCGAGGACCGCGAGAAGGCCCTCGCCGCCGGCATGAATGATTTTCTCACCAAACCCTTCCGCGCCGAGCTGCTGGCCGCCGCGATCGAGCGCGCCCACCAGCAGCTGACCACGCCCGCCGCCTGAACCGGCCGCCCACTCCGGCCTTGCCAACGGCGGATGCCGCGAATCTCTTATCGCTAAATCCGTATGCCCGTCCGCCTCTCCAGTCTCCTTGCGCCGTCCCGCATCTTGCTGCACCTGCAGAGCACCAAGCGCACCACCGCGCTCAACGAGGTGGCCAAGCTGCTCGAGAACGACCCCAACGTGGCCAGCTTCCAGGGCTTCTACAACGAGCTGCTGGCCCGCGAACGGCTGGACACCACCTGCCTCGGCAACGGCATCGCCCTGCCCCACGCCCGCACCGAGCATGTGAAAAAGATCGTCATCGCCGTCGGCCGCAGCGACACCGGCGTCCATTTTGAGAACGGCGACCAGAACGTCCGCCTGATGTTCGTCCTCGGCACGCCCAAGTCCAATCCCGGCGACTACCTCATGCTCGTCGGCTCGCTCTGCCGCCTGATCAAGGACGCGCCCCAGCGCGAGGCCCTGCTGGCCGCGCCGACGGCGGAGGCCTTCATCGCCACGGTGAAGGAACTCGAGGACAAGATCCTCGGCCCGGCGGGATAACGGCGCCCCGCCGCCACCACCGCTGCGCCACGCGAGCGACCCGACCTGCCCCCAGCAGGGACTTGTCTCCCGTTTTCTCGCCATGACATTCGCCCGGCTTTTCCCCTGACAATGTTCCGGTTGCCCCTCCCGCCACCCGGCCGAACCACATGATAGCAGACCTGGTTTATCAGACATTCCTCTGGCTGGATGCCCCCGGGTCCCGCTACTGGACCGCCGCCTGGATCTGTGTTGCCGGGCTCCTGCTCACGTCGCTCTACCCGTATCAACCCGGTGTCCGCGGGCGGCAGTGGAATCAACCCTGGCTCTATCTCACCACACTGGGCCTGGCCCTGCTGGCCTTTCGCTGGCCGATGATGGCCGCGGGGGCGGAGTTCAATCCCGACGAAAGCCAGTTGTTGGCCGGAGCCCTCACCACGTGGCAGCGGCATGTGGTCGGTTCGATCGACATGGGATACTGCGGCCCCTGGGCTTTTCTCCCGCTCATGCTGCCGGCCCTGTTCGGGTTCCCGATCGATTATCTGGGCGGCCGCTGCGTCGCTTGGTTGATGACCGGTGCCAGTGTGGCCCTGCTGTGGCTGACCCTGCGGCATGTCTTGAGCGACCGGCCGGCCCGTCTCGTGGTCCTGCCCGTGGCGGTTTTCTTTGCGCTGACCTCGTTTGAGGACTTCGTGCAATATTCCGGCGAGCAGTCGCCCCAGTTGTATTTCTCCGCCGCCCTCTGGCTGTTGGTCACCGCCTTCGCGCCGCCGTCCGGTTCGATCAGCCGGCTCCGCCTGCTGGGGGGCGGATTTTTCCTGGGGGTGCTGCCGTTCTCCAAACTGCAGGCGGCGCCGCTCGGCGTGCTGCTGGGGGGACTCTGCCTGCTCGCCCTGTTCCTGCAGCCGGGGCGCCGCCGGGGGCAACGCCTTCAGGATGCGGCCTGGCTGGTCGGCGGGGTGCTTTTGTCCGCCGGCCTCACCCTGGGCGTCATCGCCGCCAGTGGCTCTTGGTTTCATTTCTACCAATCCTACCTGGTCACGGGCCTCGCCTACGCCGGCCATCGCGGCTTCGATAACGCCCAGTTCCTGGCCTGGGTGTGGCAATTCGCCCAGACCTCGCGGGGTCTCGCTCCCTTTGTCGGCACCGCGTGCGCGGCCATCCTGATCGCCTTGCCGTTTTGCACCCGCCTGGCTCCAGGCCCCCGGCGGTTGCTGCTGCCGGGAGGGCTCCTTGCCTTGGGCGGCCTGTTTGTCGTCTGGGCCCCCGGGCGGACCTCCTCCCACTATCTCCTTTTCCTGGTCGTGCCTCTGGGTTTCCTGCTCGCCTTGCTCTACGGTGGCCTGATTTTCCGACCAGATCAGTCCCGCTCGTCGCACTTTGCCTGGCTCCTGCTCTTCCTCGGCCTGACGGTCGCCCCGCAGGTTTATGCCCGCCATGGTTTCGGGGCGCCGGAACCGCTTGGCACCTTGCGTGAATCCCGGGAAGAGGCCGCCGGGCCGCTCGTCCGCTTTCTGCAACCACTGATCCGCCCGGGCGACACCCTGACAATCTGGGGCTGGGCCTGCACCTACCATGTCCAGACCCAGTTGCCCCAGGGCACCCGGGAGGGCCACACCGAGCGGCAGATCGTGGTCGGTCCGGCCCAGGAATATTTCCGCGCGCGCTTTCTCGCGAACCTGGAGCAGGAACGCCCCACCTTCTTTCTCGATGCGGTGGGGGTCACCGGCTTTCGCTTCACCGATCGCAACGTCTTCGGCCACGACCGCTGGTCGGCGCTGCAAATCCTGGTCAACACCCATTACCGTCAGGTCGGGGAGCGGGAAAACGTGCGCATTTATCTGCGCCGGGACCGGATCGCGGAACAGGCGGCCGAGCTGAAAATCCTGGCCCCGGACGAATTCCCGTAACCGGCCCCTCGTCCGGGCCGCCTGATCCGGCCGCCCGGGTTTGCCTCGCATTATCACGACTGCCAGCTTGCCACCCTCCCCGCATCCGGCAGATGATATTCTCAACGCATGATCCGCTCCTTCATCTTCAGCGAAGGCAAACTCGTCGGCCGCGACCTCGAACTGGAGGCCCTGCGGCTCGTCCTCGCGGACAAGGGCCTCGTCGCCTGGGTGGACCTCGAAAATCCGACCGACGGCGAGATCAAGGAGATCCTTGAGGGCGTCTTCCATTTCCACCCCCTCGCCATCGAGGACTGTGTCACGCCCAGCCTGCTGCCGAAGATCGAGGACTACGACGACTACCTCTTCATGGTCACGCACGCCGTGGACTACTCGCGCACGGAGAAGTTCGCCACCACCGAGCTCGACCTGTTCCTCGGCAAGGAATTCCTCGTCACCTTCCACCGCACGCCGCTCAAGTCCGTGCAGTCATCGGCGGAACGGGTGGGCAAGAGCACGGCCCGCGGCCCCGACCGGCTCGCCCACACCCTGCTCGACCAGCTCGTCGACAACTACCAGCCGGTCATGGACGAACTGCATGCCGAGCTGGAGGAGTTGGAGGAAAGCGTCCTCGCGGAGGAGGGCTCGCAACAGAAGCTGGTCAACGAGCTGCTCGCGGTGCGCAAGGATTTCACCCGCCTGCGCCAGATCGTGCGGCCGCAGCGCGACGTCATCGAGCGGCTGGCCCGCGGCGACAGCAAGTTCATCCGCACCACCCTCCTGCCCTACTACCGCGACTTGCGGGACAACCTCGCCCGGCTGGAGGAAATCACCATCGGCTACCAGGAACGCCTGATGATGGCCTTCGACATTTATCTCAACAAGGCCGCCTTCCAGGCCAACCAGGGCATCAAGTTCCTCACGGCCATCACCGCCGTCACCATTCCGGTCATGGTCGTCGGCACGTGGTATGGGCAGAATTTCAAGAACATGCCCGAGCTGGAGCACGGCTACTTCTGGGCCCTCGGCATCACGATCCTGTGCACGCTCCTGACGGCGATCTACCTGAAAAAGAAGAAGTGGTTCTGACGCGGCCCGTCGCCATGCCGCCACCCGTGCGCTTCAACGTCCTCGGCACCGCCGTCTCGGCGGTGGATTACGCCGGGGCCGTGGCGGCGGTGCTCGCCGCCGCGCGTGAACCCCGGGCCTTTGCCGCCAGCGCGCTGGCGGTGCACGCCCTGCGCGAGGCGCGGGGCGATCCGCTCTACCGGCGGCGGCTCAACTCCCTCGACCTCGCCGTCCCGGACGGTCAGCCGGTGCGCTGGGCGCTCAACTGGCTGCATCGCGCCGGCCTGGCCGATCGCGTCTACGGTCCGTTTTTGATGCGCGACCTCTGCGCCGCCGCCGCCCGCGAGCGGCTGCCCGTCTTCCTTTTCGGCGGCACCACCGCCACGCTGGTCCGCCTGTCGGCCGCGTTGGGCGAGCGTCATCCCGGACTGGTCATCGCCGGCGTGCAGCCCTCGCGCTTCCGCCGGATCACGGCCGAGGAGGCCGCGGCGGACGCGCGCGTCATCACCGCCAGCGGCGCCCGCCTGGTTTTTTGCGGGCTGGGCTGTCCCCGGCAGGAGAACTGGGTCCACGCCATGCGGCCGCTGCTGCCGGTGCCGCTGATGGCGGTCGGCGCCGCCTTCGCCCTCTGGGCCGGCGAGCGCACGATGGCCCCGGCCTGGCTGCAACGCGCCGGCCTCGAATGGCTTTTCCGCCTCCGCCAGGAGCCGCGGCGCCTCGCCGGCCGTTACCTGGTCCACAATCCGCTCTTCCTCCTCGGCCTCCTGCGCCAGAAATCCGGCGGAGATTTCCCCCTGCTGCCGGGAAATGACGCGTCGCCGGAATACTGGGGCTGACTAGAACAACTGCCCCTGCTGCAGCGCGCCGCGTTTGTCCGCGTCGGGCGTGCTCATCTGCAGCAGCCAGGGGATCGTTGCCGCGGCGAATTCCGGCCGCTGCAGCAGCGCCCGCAGCAGCAGCGCGCCGGCGAGCGCATCGTAGAGCGCCGCGTGGTAGCGCCGCCGCTCCGGCGGACAGTGCTGGCGCGTGACCTCGTCCAGCTCCGTCTGCAAGCCGCACCGGACGATCAGATCCGCGAGCCGCAGGCTGCCGAGCGGCGGGAAGAATTGCGGGTAGAGCTGGCCGGTGTCGATCCACGGGCCCCACTCCGTGACCGTTTTGCCCGGCCGGGCGAAATCCGGCACCTGGTTCGGGTAGGGCCAGACCTGCCGCAGCAGGGAATTCTCCACCGGCGCGAAATGCGCGGCCAGCGGGCCGGTGGCGCGCAGGCCGGCGAAGCGCTCCCATTCCGCCGCGAAATAGGCCTCGGTGACGAGCCCTTCCGCGCTCAGGCCGTGCACCTTCGTCTCCTCCGGGTTGACCCGCCCCGTGGCCCGGCACAGCCGAGTCTGCGTGCCGGCGATCTCCCCGCCCCGCAGCGTCACCACGCCGAACTCCAAGATCCCCGAGGTCGCGTTGCCCTCGAAGTCGATGAAGTGGATCGGTGTGTCAGCCTGCTGCATCCACCAAGGATATGTCCCACGAAACCCACGAATCACACCAAATTTTCGTGCCATTTCGTGCATTTCGTGGGCAATACTTCGCCATGGACCTGACGCCCTACCGCGACTTCACCCACGAGCTGGCCCGGGCCAGCGGGGATTTCATCCGCCCGCTCTTCGGCCGGCTCGACCTGCCCGTCGAGTTCAAGTCCGACCAGTCGCCCGTGACCCACGCCGACCGTGGTGCCGAGGAACTCCTGCGCCGGATGATCAACCAAAAGTTTCCCACCCACGGCATCATCGGCGAGGAATTCGGCACCGAAAATCCCGCCGCGGAGTTCGTCTGGGTGCTCGATCCGGTGGACGGCACGAAGTCGTTCGTCACCGGCGTCCCGCTGTGGGGCACGCTTATCGCGCTGCTGCACCGGGGCCAGCCCGTCCTCGGCTGCATCCACCAGCCCGTCCTGCAGCAGCTGATGATCGGCGACGGCCGCGTCACCACCCTCAACGGCGCGCCCGTCCGCTGCCGCCCCACGACCCGGCTGGCCGATGCCACGCTGCTCACCTGCGACTGGCTGAGCCCGGAGCGCTACCAGGACGCCGCCGCGTTCGACCGGCTGGCGAAGTCGGCCAAACTCTGCCGCACCTGGGGCGACTGTTACGGCTACCTGCTGCTGGCTTCCGGCTGGGCCGACGTCGTGGTCGATCCGATCATGAACCCGTGGGACATCGCCGCGCTCGTGCCGGTGATCCGCGGCGCCGGCGGCGTCATCACCGATTGGTCGGGCGGCCCGGCCTACCCGGCGGAGTCGACCGTGGCCGCCGCCACGCCGGAGCTTCACGCCGCCGTGCTGACGGCGCTGAACAGGTAGGGGGGGGGCTCCCGCGCGCCGGCTCGTCCGGAGGACTCGCCCTACCCGGGGCCCAACCGACGCAGGCTCAATACTCGCTGCGGTGGTCCTTGCCGCGCGGCGTGAAGAGCGTCTGCGCCAAGAAGCCCAGGCCGAGCGTCGCCGCCAGCACGCGGAAGTTCCGCAGCGCGCCCACGACATGCTCCACCGGCGCCGCGCGCGGTTCCTGCACCCGGCGCAAAAACAGCACCGCGCCCGTGGCAAACAGCGGCAGCGTCAGGAAGAACCCGTGAAACACGGCGTCCGCCGGCCATTCGGGATGGCCGAGCGCCCACGTGAGCAGCTTGCCCGCAAGGATTGGCGCCACCGCCATGCCGAGGGCGGCGGCCGCGGTGTTGAGGCCCACGGCCAGCGACTTCGCCCCCGCGGGCACGAGTTTCATCAGCAGGTTGAGCTGCCCGAGGGCGATGCCCGCGTTGGCCGTGCCGGCCAGCGCCCACGCGACATACAGCAGCCACGAGGTCTCGCGCGTGACAAAGATCCAGGGCAGCCCCGCCACCGCCCAGAAACCCACGGCGCACAACAGAACCGGCCGCGCGCCATGGCGGTCGATCAGCCGGCCCCAAGCCGGCAGAGCCAGCGCGCCGAAGAGCAGCGAGAGCGCCAGCGGCAGGCTCGCGCTGCGCGGAGAATCGTTGATGCTCTGCAGCATGAAGACCGGCTGGAACGCGCCGAAGCCGTTCAGCACAAACCCCCACGCCGCGCTGAACACCACCGACTGGCGGAAGGAGCGCGCCGCGCGCAGCGTCCGCCATTGCTCCGCGAACGACGCGCCCGCCGGCGTCGGCGGATCACCCTGGGCCGGGGCGGCGTGCGAGGCCACGGCCGAGGCGCACCGCACCAGCGCCGCCCCGCCGATCACCACGGCGAACGCCGCCGGCGTCGGGTCGGCCAGCAGCCAGCCGGCCGCGAGCAAAAAGACGAAGTTGGACAGCTGGCACAGCCGGTTGCGCTTCGAGAAAAAGACGCCGCGGATGCGCGGCGGCACCCAGGAATGGATCCACATCGTCCACGCCACGCCCGCCACCGCCACCGTGATGCTGCCGGCGAAGACAAACCAGC
>JAQSDJ010000063.1:0-39294 GCA_029945855.1 Lacunisphaera sp. | reverse complement strand
GGCGACGCTCACCGCGTTCGCCTGCACCCAGGCGCCCCGCAGCCAGAGCACCGCCGCGAAGGCCAGCCAGCACGCCGAGTTCGCCCAGAGCGTGACGAGGAACACCTGCCGCGCCGAATACCGCCGCATGATGAACGGCATCAGCGCCAGCTGCGCGCAGTTGCACCAATACGGCAGCGACACGATCCATCCGTAGGCGTCCGGCGGCAGGCCGAGCCCGCGGCTGAGCAGCGCGGCCAGCACCAGGTTGCCGGGCAGGCAGATGTAGACCAGGGGCATCGCCAGCACGCCCTCGAGCGAACTCATCTCCATGCTGCGGCGGATGAGTTGCCGGCGGACCCACGGCGCGGGATTGGTGAGGGCGGAAGGCATGTGGACCGCAATCAATGCAGTTATCGGGCCGCGTCCAGCTGGCACCGCGGCTTAAAAAACCTTGCCGGCCCGCACCCTGACGCGTTCGGGCGGTCAACCATGACTTCTCTCTGGCTTTGTCTCATGAAATAAATGCGCCGGGAGGCAGCCCGCTGGCGGGCGCCCGCAGAGCGCGAGCAAGCTCGCTGGCCCACGGGTTGCCACCTCCACCTGGCTCAGCGCTTCTTCTTCGGGCGCCACTCGCAGGTGACCACCGAGGAGAAGCCGCCGCGGGCTTTCCAGCGCGCGACGATCGCCAGGCTGCGGGGCTTGAGCGCGGCCCCGAGGTCGTCGCAGATCTGGTTCGTCGCCGCCTCGAAGAAAATACCCTCGTTGCGATACCCGTGGAAATACAGCTTCAGCGACTTCAGCTCGACGCACTTCTTGTCCGCCACGTAGCGCACGGTGATGTCCGCGAAGTCGGGATGACCGGTCATCGGGCACAGCGAGGTGAACTCGTGGTGCGTGTGCTCGATCACGTAGTCCCGCGCCGAGGCGGGATTCGGAAAGGTTTCGAGGATTTTTTGGGAGGCCATGGTGGAAGAAAGGCTGAAAGGGCGAAGGGCTGAAAGGCTGAAATTCCGCCGAAGGCCCGACCGCAAGGGCGATTCAGCCCTTCAGTTCTTCAGCTTTTCGGCCCTTCGCTCAAGTCGCCGTTTCGGTATACCGCTGCTCGCGGATGACCGTGACCTTGATCGTGCTCGGGTAGTCGAGCTCCTGCTCGATCTTCAGGCGCAGGGTCTTGGCCAGCGCGTGCGCCTGGTCGTCGGTGACGACACTCGGCTGCACGACCACGCGCACCTCGCGGCCGGCCTGGATGGCGAAGGCCTGCTGCACGCCGGGCATGGTCATCGCGAGCTTCTCGAGGCGGCCGAGCCGCTCGATGTAGGAGGTCATGGACTCGGCCCGCGCGCCGGGACGCGACGCGGAGATGGCGTCGGCCAGAATGACGAGGCCGGCGTAGATCGTCTCCGGCTTCACCTCGGCGTGGTGCGCGGCGACCGCGTTGACGACGATGGTCGTCTCGCCGTAACGGCGGATGAAATCGGCGCCGATCAGCGCGTGGCTGCCCTCGTATTCGCCCTCGATCGCCTTGCCGATGTCGTGGAGCAGGCCGGCCCGCTTGGCGACGTGGGGCTCGAGGCCGAGTTCCGAGGCGAGCATGGAGCAGAGCTGCGCCACCTCCAGGGAGTGGTCGAGGACGTTTTGCGTGTAGGAAAACCGGAAGCGGAGCTTGCCGAGCAGCTTGATGATCTCGGGGTGCAGGCCGGAGATCTTCAGGCGGTCCACCGCTTCCTCGCCGATCTGCGCGACGTGCAGGTCCATGTCCTGCCGGGCCCGGTTGACGAATTCCTCGATGCTGGCCGGGTGGATGCGGCCGTCCTTGACGAGGCCTTCCAGCGCCAGTTTGGCGACCTCGCGGCGCACGGGATCGAACGACGAGATGAGCACCATCTGCGGCGACTCGTCGATCAGCAGCGTCGTGCCCGTGGCGGCCTCGAAGGATTTGATGTTGCGGCCCTCGCGGCCGATGATGCGGCCCTTCATCTCCTCGCTCGGCAGCTGGACGATGGTCGCGGTGAGGTCGTTGTTCGGCTTGCTCGCCAGCCGCTGCATGGTGGCGACGAGGATGCGCTTGCCCTCCTGCACGAGATCCTGCTCGGAACGCTCGAGCAGTTCCTTGCGCAGGGCGCGCAGCTCCTCCTGGCATTCGAAGACGACCTCCTCGCGCAGCTGCTTGCGGACTTCCTCGCCGTCGAGCGAGGCGACGCCCTCGAGGCGCTTGCGGAGGCTTTTCGACAGGTCGCGCATGGCGTCGCGCGCCTGCGTGATGGCGGTGGACTCGCGGGCGAGGCGGTCCTTGCGCTGTTCCAGCTGGTAGTCGAGCAGGGCGAGCGATTCCTCGTGCGAGCGGATCTCGCGCAGCATGATCTCGATCTCGATCTTGCGGCGGTCCAGGTCGCGGTTGAGCTCGGCCTCACGCTCGCGAATTTCCTCCTCGGCGTGGCTGATGAGTTCCTGCGCCGCGACGGCGGCCTCGCGCTTGGCCAGCTCGAGGTGGGATTTGGCGCTGTCCTCGGCCAGCCGGCGGGTCTGCCGGGAGATGAACCAGACCGCGGCAAACCCGCCCAGCACGCCAACCAACCCGGCCGCGAGCAGGGCCCACAGGTAGGGCTCGGCGGCGGCTTGCGTGACTTGCTTGGTGACGGCGGCGATGACGGTCATCATCTAGGGTCGGTCAACCTACCTTCGGCCGCCCGCTTGGCAACACCGCAGAAGGCTTTCCGTCGGGATGGTTTTACAATCACCGGTCCGCGGGCAGCGGTTCCTGGAAAGCCGGCAGCGTGCCGTCGAGCACCTCCTGCATGCGGGCGAGCGCCGCCGCCTCGCCGTCGACCGCCAGCGTCTGCACCACCACGTAGGCCCAGCGATGGGCCTGGAGGTGCCGCAACCGGTCGAGCGACGCCTGGAGCACGCGCTCGGTGTTCGACGCCACGATCCGGTCCGCGCCGACAAACCAGTAGGCGAACAAGGCGGGCACCTTCACCTTTTCGCCGCGCGGGTTGGTGAATTCGTGCTCGATCCGGAGCACCGTCGCCGGCACGCGGGCGGTGGGTTGGCCCGGCTTGCCCGCCGAAGCCTTGGCGGAGGAGGGCCAGGTGAAGACATGCGCCGTCCGGTCGGCGATCGTCCACCCCTGCCCGACCAGGCAGATTTCCGGCCGGTGGATCGAGGTGCGGTCGCGCCCGCTCAACACGATCGAAAGCAAGACCCGCGTGTTGAGGTTGTGCAGCGACACATAATTCATGCGCGAGAAACCCGTGTCCGGCGGCAGCACCTCGCGCTCGACCGGCGTGACCTCCGCCGGCTGCCCCTCCCAGGCCGTGCCGAGGTAGGCGGGCAGCGCCACCGGGTTGCGCCCGTCCGCCGCCAGCCTGATCCCGACGCGCGGATGCAGCTGGATGGTGTCGAGCCGGTGCGCCGCGAGCATCACGATCCCGGAAGATATCACCACCGCAGCCACCGGATATTTGTAACGTATTACGTTACAAATATCCGAAGACCCCGGGGCATTCGGCCGGAAGCCATCTTCCCGCCGTGCCATGGTTTCGCCGGGCCGGCCCACGTTCCATCTCTGCAGGAGCATCACCGTCAGCTGCACCAGCCCGAGCACGATCACAAACACGCCGAAGCCCATCACGTCGTGGGTCCGCTCGCCGGCGGCCTGACCGCGCCACTGCGCCACCACGATGATGACGAAGATGCGCGCGACGTTGCCGACAAACGCATACGGCAGGCACAGCAGCCCGATGAACGCCCGCGCCCACCAGGCGCGAAAATTCAGGTAGCCCACCAGCAGCGACAGCGCCGCGAGCGCCATCAGCGAGCGCAGGCCCGAGCACGCCGCCGCGACGTCGTATTGGTAGCGGCCGTCGGGCGAGACCAGTTGCGTGCCGTTACGGATGACGTCGATCCCGAGCCCGTGCGCCAGCTGCCAGGCGGTCTCAATCACGCCGAGCCGCAGGTGGAAGCCGAGCGTGTCGAGCACGTTGAGCGGGATGGCAAAGACCATGAACGCCAGCGGAAACGCCGCCGCCCGCCCCCACCGCCGGCCGCCGAACAACGCCAGCACCCCCCAGGCAAACAGCAGCAGCCCCGCGATCGAGAGGCGCCCCTGCTGCATCGCATACCCGAGCAGATGCACCGCCAGCCCGCCCAGCATGGCGGCCGTCGGCGCCCACGCCCGCTGGCTCCCTGCTCCCGGCTCCTCGCTCCTCGCTCTCAGGTTTCGCCCCAGCAGCCACGCGCTGATCGCCAGGATCAGCCACCCGTGCTCGGTCTCCGACCCCGCATTGGACCACTGGTAGCCCCACCAATAAAAGAGGGAATCCGTCGCGATATAGCCGCGCGCCGAGTTGCCGGAAAACTGGAACACCGCGAAACCCACCAGCGCGCACACCCCCGCCGCGATGAATTGCGCCCGGGATGCGGCGGGGTGTTTTGCGGCTGGATTGCTCACGGTCGCCCCGCATCATCCAGTCTCTCCTCCCGTTTCCAAGCCGAAGATGAAGCTCCTCGTCCTAGCCCAGACTCCCCCGCCCGTGCACGGGCAGAGTCTCATGGTGCGGTCCCTGGTCGAGGGTCTGCCGGCCCACGGCATCGGGGTGCACCACGTGAATCTCGGCCTTTCGCGCGATGCCGCCGACATCGGACGGTGGCGTTGGGGCAAGATCGCGGCTGTCCTCGACACATGCTTGCACACCGTGATCGCAAGATTCCAGCACGGCTGCGACACGCTTTATTATGTGCCCGCCCCCGGCAAACGCGGCGCGCTCTACCGCGACTGGGTCGTGCTGCTCCTGTGCCGGCCGTTTCTCAAGAAACTCGTATTCCACTGGCACGCCGCCGGACTCGGCGAATGGCTCGCCACCCGCGCCACCGCGCCCGAGCGCTGGCTGACCCGGCGGCTGCTTGGCCACGCCGATCTCTCGCTCGTGCTCAGCGAGTCGTTGCACCGTGAGGCCGCCGCGCTCGCCCCGAAAAACATCGTCGTCGTGCCCAACGGCATCGCGGATGCCGCATCCGGCGAACGACCGGTTCGCCGACCCGACGCTCCGTTCCAAGTTCTTTTCCTTGGGCTCTGTAGCGAGGAGAAAGGTCTTTTCGGTGCCGCCGAGGCGGTGCTGGCCGCCGGGCCCGGCTTCACCCTCGTGGCCGCCGGCGCATTTCCCGAGGCCGCGACCCGGGAGCGTTTCGGGGCGTTGTGCGCCAAACATCCCGCCGCCTTGAGCTACGCCGGCCCGGTGCATGGTGCGGGGAAAATGAAACTTTTCGGCGAGAGCTCCTGCCTGTGCCTGCCCACGCGCTATCCGGCGGAAGGCCAGCCGCTCGTGCTGCTCGAGGCGATGGCGCACGACCTGCCCGTCATCGCCACGCGCTGGCGCGGCATTCCCGATACGCTGCCCCTCGAGGCCGGTCTCGTCGAACCCGGCGACCTCGCCGCGCTCACGCAAGCGCTCCTCCAGCTCCGCGAAAACCCGCCTGCGGCCGGCGCGTTCCGCCGCCACTACCTCGCCCATTTCACCGAAGAAAAACACCTCGCCGCACTCGCCGCCGCCTTGCGCACGCTATAACGCCGCATAGATCTCCGCCCAGCGCGCCGCCAGGGTTTCGGTCGCGGAGAATTTCCTTAAATGCTCCGGCGACAGCCGCAGCGACCGCCACGCCGCCGGATCGAGGCATTGCTGGAATTGTTGCGCGAGCGCCGCCGCGTCACCCGCCGGCACCAGCCAGCCGTTTTTCCCGTCGATGATGAAATCCTCCGGCCCGCCGCCGCGCGTCGCGATGACCGGCACGCCGGCGAACATCGCCTCGAGCGCGATCATGGAAAAGGGTTCCCTGTCGGACGGCACCACGATGGCGTCCACTTCCCCCAGCAATCCGGCCGATCCCGGTTGCCAGCCCGACCATTGCACGCGATCGGCCAGGCCCAGTTGCGCGGTCTGGGCGCGCAACGCCTCTGCGCACGCGTGCGATTCCGGCGTGGCGAGTTTTTCTCCGATATGCGTGAAGCGGACTTTGCTGTCCGCCGGCAGCCGCGCCAGCGCCGCCAGAACCAAATCCCATCTTTTCCAGTGGACCAGGGCGCCCGCTCCGCCCAGCCGCAGCACCTGCCCCTCCGCGGGTCCGCGGCGCATCGCGGCCGGCAGCGGCGCCGTCAGTCCATCGGGCATGCACCCGGCCCACGTCCGGTCGGCGCAGCCGTAGTGGCGTTTCATCGCCGGCGTGAGCCAGTAAAGCCGGCTGGCCAATTGCCGCGCCGCCCAGCGGTAGAACCAGCGCTGCCGGCCGTAGCAATGCACACTCACGACCACGCGCCGCTCACCGAACCAATGCAGCCAGAGCCCGACGAGCAAGCCGGCGCGCGAGTGTCCGTGAAACACCCTCGTGGCGTCCGCCCGCAGCCAAGCCTGCACGGCGCGCGCGACCGGACGCGCACGCAGGAGATTCGCGGGACCGATTTCCTCCGTCGCGAGCGCCGGCAGTTCGAGCACGTCCATTCCGGATGCATCCCGCCGGACAAATCCCGCACTGACCCCGAGCACGCAGCGAAAGCGTTCCGCCGCCGCCAGGTTCCTGATGACGGCCGCGATACCGCCCTGATCGTCGGTGGCGCCCGTGTAATGCAGCACGGTCATGGGAGAGTCGCCGGCCATGGTCAACGAGGGCTGGGCTGCCAGCGGCCGCGCCGGCCGGTCACGGCGTGCCAGCAGCCGGTGAGCATCGCGCGGACTTTTTCGCGGCGGCCCGTGCAGAACAACAGCAGCTTGAGGGCGTCGCGGCTGTAGAACCAGGCGTCGCGCAGGGCCCACGCGGGATCGACCGCGCCCAGCCGCGCATAGAGGATGAGCCGGTTGCGGGTTTGGTAATATCGTCGCGTCGCGTCGTAATCGTTGATGCGGGGATTCCGCCACAGCCAGCGGAACTGCTGGTAGCGTCCCAGGGCGTGGTCGAGGATCACGCGGCGCACCTCGAGCACCAGCCAGCCGGCCCGGCGGCAGCGCAGGCAGAACTCGAAGTCCACGCAATCGATGAAGAAATCGTCGCGAAATCCGCCCACGGCGCGGAACGCCGCCGCGGCCACAAGGTTGCCGGAGGCCGCCGTCAGGGGCACGGGCACGTCGCCCGCGATCGCCTCCTTCACCGGCCCGGCGGACGAGTAGATGAACCCCAAGTGGCGGTCCCGGTAAAGCGGCGCGAGCACCGCGACGCGCTCCCGGCCGGGATAGGCCGCGTGGGCGGCGAGCAGCCGGCTGAAGAATTCCTCCGGCACCACGCTGTCCTGGTCGAACGTCGCGATCCACTCGTAGCCCGCGGCGAGCGCGCGCTGCACGCCCTGGTTGAGCGCGGTGGCGATGCCGAGGTTTTCCGGATTGTGCACCAGTTCCACCGCGGGATTTCCGGCAAAGATCGCCAGCCGCGCCCGGCTTTCCCCCGTCGCCTCGTTGTCCACCACGATCACGCGCGCGGCCTGGCGCAGGATCGCGTCCACGTGTCCCGGCACCTCCGTTCCCGGGTGGTAGGTGACCACGATGGCGCACACGCGGTCCCCGGCGGCGGGCTCGGCGGCGGGGCCGGTTGCTGCGTCGCGGGGAGACATGCCGCAGTCATGCACAAAAAGAATGCATCGCCAAAAACAAAACGTCCCGCAGCCTTGGGCGGTTGATGAAGTTCCTGCCCGAGAACGTCCGTGAGCGGCTGCTGCCGATCGTTCTGTCGCAAGGCATCGGCCTGGGCTGCGGCATCGCGGGCGTGCGGCTGACCTCCTACCTGGTCGATCCCGCGGACTTCGGCCATTACGGTGTCTTCACCAGCCTGATCCCGGTCGGGTCGGCGGTGATCTACATCGGCCTGGTCAAATTCATCAGCCGGCACTGGCAGGCCGAGCCCGACCGCCCCGGCCTGCTGCGGCAGGTGCTGCACGCGACGGTGCGCAAGCTGCCCTGGCTGGTCGCCGCGGCTGTCGTCGCCGCCGTGGCCGCCGCCCCGGGGCAGCGGATTCTTTATGGCCTGCTGTTTTTCGTCAGCGCCTACCTGCTCAGCCTGACCGGACTGGCGCAGGTTGCGCTGCAGGCCGCGCGCGAGCACTGGCGCGACCTCGGAGTCACGGCCGGCCAGTCGGTCGGCCGTTCGTTCCTGCCACCGTTGCTCTATCACCTCAGCGGCGCCGGCCTCGGCGCCCTGCTCGCGGGTTTCCTCGGTCACGCGGTGATCGGCGTGCTGCTGGGCGCCGGCCACCTGCGCCGCTGGTTCGCCCGGGACCCGGCCGCCGCCCCGCGGCCGGAACTGCCGCCCCATTACGCCGGCCGGCATTTCATCGTCCCCGCCCTCGCCGGCTGGATTCTGCTCGGGCTGAACCGCTGGCTGGTCCTGTGGTTTTTCGGCGCCGAGACTTCCGGGTATTTCACCCTCGCCGGCAACATCGGCCTGATTTTGCCCGCCATGCTGAGCCTGATCATGCAGCAATACCACCAGCCCGGCTGGTTCGCCGCGGACCACGCCAGCCGGAGCGAGCGCCTGGCGCTCCTGCGCCGCATCGACCGAACCGCCCTGCTCTACACGGCGCTGGCGCTCGGCCTGACCGGGGCGCTGCAGGCCGGCCTGCCCCTGCTGGTCGGACCGGTGATCGGGATCAAATACCAGGCGGCCACGGGCTTCGTGCTCGCGACCGGTTTCTCGACGACCGCCCTGTCGCTCTGCTCCTTCTATCATCTGCTGCTCCTGTCGGCCAGACGCGAAGCCGCCTGCACCCGCACGGATCTCAGCGGGGCGCTGTGCCTGGTGGCCGGCAGCGTGGTCGCCGCCGCCGCCGGCGTGGAGTGGTTCAAGCGGTGGCTCCTCGTCGCCCCGCTCGTGCCGTGGCTGGTCAACCGCTCGCTCGCGCGGCGTGCCTTGCTTCAGGGGGATTGAGACAGGACAACGAAGTTGTCTGTAGGGTCGCCGTTTGTCGGCGGACCGTTCCGCGGGTGAACGCCGGTCCGCCGACCAGCGGCGACCCTACATGGCAATGCTGATTCCAGCAGAGCCCGGCGCGCGAGGAATGTTGCCAGCCCCGGTCCTTCACCTTGTGCTGGCACGGTGGATCCCCGTTTGCGCACGGCCCTGGTCGCCCTCGCCGCCTCCCTGGCCGCGGTGATGCTGGGCTGGCAGGTCGCGGAGGGCGCCTACGCCTGGCCGGCGCTGGCGGCGGTCACCATCGTCGCCGCGGTGCTGGTGCGGCTGATCGGCCTGCCCTTCGACACGATTTTCACCGGTTTCCTGCTCATCGGCTACATCGTGGGCAACCGCGGCTTCGCCCAGCTGATGCCCGTGCCCAACCTGCCGTTGCTGCCCGCCGAGATCGGCCTGGCCCTCGCCACCGCCTGCCTGCTGGTGCGGTGCGCCTTCGAGCGGCGGCTGCCTTTCCGCAAGGACGCGCTCAACTGGGCGGTCCTGGCCTGGCTGGCCGTGGGTTCGGTGCGGGTGCCGTTTGACGTGCCGCGCCACGGCTTCCTGGCCCTGCGCGATTACGCCCTGGTTTACTACGCGGTCTTCTTTTTTCTGGTCCAGCACATGGCCCGCGAGGCGGCGGCCCGCCGCTATCTGATCGGCTGCCTGCTGGCTGCGCTCCTCGCCCTGGGTCCGGTCTACGCGCTGTTCCGGGGCTTCGAGTCGTTCTTTGTCACCCAACTCACCTTCGCGGGTGCGCCGCTGATCTATTTCAAGGGTGACATCGCCGCCACCTATCTGGTGATCGGAGCCTTGCTCATCCACCACTGGGCGCAAGGCCGGCAGCGCCTCTGGGCGTGGCCCGTCGCCGCCGGCCTGTTTCTCTCCGTCATGGCCTCCGACAGCCGGGCCGCGCAGCTCGGTGCGCTGGTGGCCGTCGTCCTCCTCCTGCTGGCCCGCCGCTGGCGGTTCCCCGCGCTGCACGGCGGCGTCACCGCCCTGGCCCTGGTCGTCGTCGTGGCCCTGGCCGTCTTCTTCGACAACACCTGGGCGCGGCGGAAGCTGCACGGCGTCGCCGACCGGCTGCAGTCCGTCGTCGATGTGACCGGCACCCGCACCTACACCAGCGAGGAAAGTTTCTTCAAGGGAGACAACAACCGCTACCGGCTGATCTGGTGGAAGAACGTGGTCGAGGCGACCTGGCAGGAAAATCCGGCCTTCGGCCTCGGCTTCGGAGCCGACCTCGCGCACGACTTCGTGCAGGAATATTATCCGGACCTGACGGAGGACTTCGGCATCCGCAGCCCGCACAATGTCTTCATCACGATCTTCGGGCGCCTGGGCTTCGTCGGCCTGGCGGTCTGGGGCATGTTCTGCGCCTGCGTGGTGGGCGCCACCTGGCGCGCGCTGCACCGCTCCGACCGGCCCCCGGACTGGGCCCTGTGGTGCGCCGTCTGCGTGATCCTGTGCAGCGCGACCTTTGGCGTGGTGCTGGAGGGGCCGATGGGGGCCGTGGTGTTCTGGACCTTGCTCGGGCTGGCCGGCAGCCCAAGCGGCCCGGAGGCAGCCGCGGCCGACGTCGTGGCCGAGGGGGAAACCGCGCGGGACGGAGACGCAGGCGCAGAGCAGCGCGCATAAACTTTTCCCGGGTCCCATGTATTGTTCCCCCCAGTTGCACCCGCCGGCCACGGCTCTCCCCACCGGCCTGCGCGACTGGCTGGGGGCCCGGCTGTCCGGCCCGGCCCGGGGCCCGCGCCACGAACACCGGCAGCTGTGCGTCTTCGCGCTGGGTTGGGTCGGGGATTTTGTCCTGGCGCTGCCGGGCATCCGCCTCGTCCTCGGAAAACACGCGCCGGCCGGCTGCACGCTGGTCATCGCCCCCGCCGTTGCCGCTCTCGCGCAAACTGAATTTCCCGGCGTGGAATGCCTGCTGCTGCCCGTGGAGTGCAGCAGCCTCGCGCGCGACATCCTGCCCTTGTGGTGGCGCGAGCGCGCGCGGCTTTCCTCCGTCCGTCACGACCGGCTGGTGTGTTTCAGCCACCAGCGACCGCTGCACTATGAGCTGGCCCTTTCCTGGATCGATGCCGGACAGGACTTCCGACTCCTGCCCGCCAGCTATCCGACGATGACGGCCGGCGAGCTTTGCACCGAACTGCGCGCGCACCGGGAGCTGGCGGAGCAGGTGCTCGGCCGGCCCGTGAGCCGGGAGGAAATCCTGCCGCGCTTCACGGGGCTGGCGCCGGGCGACGACGGCCGGCTGGTGGTTTATCCCTTCTCCCGCGACGTCGCCCGCAATCTCGCGCCCGCCCACGTCATCCGGGTGCTGCGGCTCTGGCGCGAGGGCAGCCGGGCGCCCATCGTGCTGGGCGGCAGCCCGGCCGAGGCCCCGCAGCTGCGCCATTGCGCGGAACTCGCCCGGTCGGCCGGCCTGGAAATTTCCGGCATCGAAACCCCGCACGGGATCGACCGCCTGCTGCAGCACGTGGCGCAGGCGGGGGCCGTGCTCTCGGCCGACTCCGCCGCCGGGCACATCGCCACCGCCCTCGACAAGCCGTGCGTCGTGATCACCACCCCGGGGTTTTTCGGCTATTGCCAGCCGTGGACGCGCTCCGGCCGGCAACAGGTGTTCCTCGCTGACGCGCCCGCCGGGGCGGTGGCGGCGGCGCTGCCCGCTTTGTGAGGCCGGAGTCCACTGCGCCGTTGCCAGCGGGCCCGGCGGGTGTTTAGTGGCGGTCTCTCAACTTCGTGAAGTCCCGCAGCATCGACCTCGGCAGCTTTTTCAAGTTCACCACGCGCGAACGTTTCGACTGGATCACCCCGGTCGGCGTGGTGTTGCTGAGCATGTTCGGCGTGTTCTTCATCTACAGCGCCCAGCTCGCCACCGATGATCATGCCTGGATGATGCAGCTGATCTGGCTGGGCCTCGGCCTGGTCGTGTATGTGGCCACTTCCCTGCTGGACTACCGGCTCTGGCTGCGATTCGCGCACTTTGTCTACCTGCCGGCCATCGTCTTTTTGGTGCTGGTGCTCATCCCGGGCATCGGGACGACCCATAACATGGGCGCCCGGCGCTGGCTGGACATCCCCGGGGTGACGGCCTTCCAACCCTCGGAATTCGCCAAGATCGCCGTGCTTTTCGCGACCGCCTCCATCATCACGGGCGCCAAGCTGGGCACCGTGCGCGACTCGCTGCATGTGCTCGTAAAATTGGCCCTTGCGGTGGGCATACCCATGTTGTTGATAATCGCCGAACCTGACCTTGGCAGCGCTCTTGTCATAGCGCCGATGGTCTTCGCTATGCTTTATGTCTCCAACCTCTCCAAGCGTTTCTTTGCCGGGGCCTTGGGTGTGTTCGTCTTTCTCGTCGGGTTGGTCGCGTTCGATGTGTGGCGTTACGCCATCTTCATGGAGAAGAACGGCTTGGATTATGTCCAGGACCGGGGCGCCTACGAAAAACACTCGATCCTGCCGCTGAAGGATTACCAGCGTAGCCGCGTGCTGGCATTCGCCATGCCGAACATGGACCCCTTGGGCAGCGGCTGGAACAGCCGCCAGTCGCTCATCTCCGTCGGTTCCGGCGGCCTGACCGGCAAGGGCTGGACCGAGGGCACGCAGGCCAAGCTCGGCTACCTGCCGCGCGCCGTCGCGCACAACGACTTCATCTTCTCCGTCATCGCGGAGGAAAAGGGATTTTTGGGAAGCATCACCGTCATCGGGTTGTTTGGCGTGGTGTTGTGGAACGGAATACGGATCGCCGGGCTCGCCCGCGACCGTTTCGGCGCGTTACTGGCGCTGGGGGTCACGGTGCTCATGGCCGTGCACGTTTTCGTCAACATCGCCATGACCATCGGCCTGCTGCCGGTCAAAGGCATACCGCTTCCCTTTATTAGCTACGGCGGCACCTTTGTGCTCAGCTGCTGCTTGCTGCAAGGACTGGTTCAAAGCGTCTATCGTTTTCGGAGGGACTTTTAACATGAGTCTCCTGCCACGCGATATGGACCGCTCTGCCGGAATTTCCTGCTCGCAGCCCGCTGGACACGGTTGCCCCGTCACAACCACCCGGGACCACCCAAAAAATGAACGATCAACCCTCCAACTCCGGCATCCCCTCGGATGCCGCCTCACGCCATGAAGAGGAACTCCAGCAGCCCCCGCCCCAGAAGCACACGGAGCCCCTCACGGCCGAACAACTTCGCAAGGAATCCAAGGAACGATCCGCCGACCGGCCCATCCTCCAGAAAATCCTGAGCATCTTCCGCAAGGAAAAGGGCTCCTTCCGCGAGCTCGTCATCAATTCGGAGCCCCTCGAGAAGCGCGTCGCGCTCCTCGTCGACGGCACCCTCGACCGCTTCGAGATCGAGCGCGATTCCGACACCCGCATGGTCGGCGGCATCTACAAGGGCCGCATCAAGAACCTCGACCCCGGCCTCAAGGCCGCCTTCGTCGACATCGGCTATAACAAGAACGCCTTCCTCCACTACTGGGACATGCTCCCGGCCGCCACCGACTCCTCCGTCGAGGTCGTGCGCGTCAACAAGAAGAAGGACACCGGCGGCCAGCGCCCCGCCCAGCCGACCGTCAAGGACATCCCCGGCCTCTACCCCCCCGGCAGCGAGATCGTCATCCAGGTCACCAAGGGCCCCATCGGCACCAAGGGTCCGCGCACCACGACCAACCTCTCCCTCCCCGGCCGCTACCTCATCCTCACGCCGTTCTCCGACGGCTGCGGCATCTCCCGCAAGATCGAGGACCCGCAGGAGCGCAAGCGCCTGAAGACCCTTATCAACGAGCTCACCATCCCCGAGGGCATGGGCGTCATCGTCCGCACCGCCGGCGAGGGCAAGAAGCCGCGTTACTTCGTCCGCGACCTGCACCTCCTCCTCACCAAGTGGACCGAGATCCAACGCAAGATGGAGCAGGACCGCGCCCCGTCCTGCCTCTACCAGGAACCCGACATCGTCGAGCGCACCGTCCGCGACTTCCTCACCGAGGACATCGACCGCGTGCTCATCGACAACGAGGACGACTTCAAGCGCACGCAGGAGCTCGTCTCCCAGATCTCCTCCCGCTCGCGCGGCAAGATCGCCTACTACAAGGAGTCCATCCCGGTCTTCGAGCGCTACAACATCGAGCGCCAGATCGAGCAGACCTTCCAGCGCCGCGTCCCGCTGCCCTCCGGCGGCGAGATCGTCATCGACGAGACGGAGGCCCTCATCTCCATCGACGTCAACACCGGCTCCCACAAGAGCCGCTCCGGCGACGAGAAGAACACGATCTTCCAGGTCAACATGGAGGCGGCCACCGAGATCTCGCGCCAGATCCGCCTGCGCAACATCGGCGGCCTCGTGATCATGGACTTCATCGACATGAAGGAACGGCGCCACCGCAACGCCGTCTACGACCGCATGGTCGAGCTCATGTCGGAGGACAAGGCCAAGACGCACATCCTGCCCATCTCGTCGCTCGGCATCATGCAGATGACCCGCCAGCGCCAGCAGGAATCGCTCTCGGCCAACATCTACACCGGCTGCCCGTATTGCCGCGGCCGCGCGGTGGTGAAGTCCGCGACGACGATGTCCGTCGAGCTCCAGCGCAAGCTCTCGTCCGTCGCCCGCCGCCTCCAGGCGCGGAAGGACGGCAAGGAATATTCCCTCCGCATCCACGTGCACCCGAGCATTCTCGAGCGCCTGCGCTCCGAGGATTCGGAGCTGCTCGTGCGGGTGGAAAAAACCTTCGGGGTGAAACTAGCGTTCCGCGCCGACCCGAACTACCACGTCGAGAATTTCAAAATCATCAACGCGAACACGAACGAGGAGTATCGTTAACGATTGGATGATGACATTAATGCAGAGTCGCAGACATTAATGTAGAGTTTCAGGACATTAAGGTTCAGTCGTCACCTGACATTAAAGAAAAGTCGAAGACCGCAGGGAAATTCCTGCGGTCTTTTGCTTTTCCCGCTCAGATCCGATTAAAGAGCTCCAGAGGAGTCATCCCGAAATAAGGAGCTTTCTCCAAGATCGCTTGGAAAAATTCAGGGCCGTGCCCTCCGCCAGTAAAATTCCTTCTTAAGCATTGTGCGTGAAGAGCGACAGCGGGGGCGGTCGCGACACAGGGCTTCTTGAACTGCCACTCATGCAACATCTCATGAACAAGCTGCACTTTCCAGATAGGCCAGCCCTCGACATTCCGAATATCGAAATCCTCCAGGTTCCCATCACCAATTGGGTTCTGAAGTAGATTTCTTGGGTGGCTATAACCAGCACTGTCCACCCCGATGTAGGTGCTCACCATGGCCTTGGTTGCATTTGGCATTTGGGCATACCAGTCCTCCCAAATACTATCATAAGTCGTCTGTGCCAAAGTAGCTACCTCTTCTATGGTGGCGGGTTTCATCACAAATTCTCTCCTGTTTTCAAACCGTCACGACACGATAGCTGATCGGGAGTGAAAATCTCTCTCTGAGGCTCGCAAGGTAGGCCTTGTCTTGCTCACCGAGAATCAAGCGGCCAACGATAACGAGACTATCAGGCCGGCGGCCTGCACGGGCTGGATGATAGGCATATTCCAAGATTTGTCCGAGAGCTTGACGGATGACGGCACGAGGATCGAGGTCCGTCTTGATCTCGAAGTAGATGAGTTCTTTTTCGGTTTCGACGCGGACATCGACGAAATCTTCCTCCCGGCAGACGCACTCCTTGCCGTATTCTTGCTGGAGCTCAGCCATCAGTTTGGCCTGCATTTTGCCATGCTCAGGAGTGTATTCGATCGGATTGGTCCCGCGCCGGAACAGACGACGAACTTCAGGGGGCTCCTGCGAACCTGATCGACCGAGGCGGCTCTGTTCTATCCTTTGACGGTCCGCATCCTCCAGTTTGTAGAGCATGTAACGGTGCCGGTCATGGATCCAGTCGTCGTCTGGCAGGAAAGTGTCCGGAGGGTAGGTGTCTACGTTGTCGATCCGGAAACGGACATTCAGGACATGCTCCGCCCACTTCGGATCACCCAAGGCGTCGGCATTCCCACCAATGTCTTTAACCTCTTTCTGCATCGTTCTGAGCCAGCCACGCTCCTTGAATACGGCCAAGGCATCCTTGGCTTGATCGTTGTCCAGGCTCTCCAGCCCGTTGATGGTAGCCACCAACCGGCGACGTTTGTCTGGTTGCAAGGTGTAGAGTGTCACATCGAGCGATTGACCAAAATAGGCGAGGCGATGCTTGTTCAGGCCTTGGATGAAGGCGTAGCGCCACCCATCGATCACCCACTCGGCTCGAAACAGCCAATCTTCGTGCCCGAACTTGTTCTTGGCGTTGTAGGTCTCGCCTGATTCCAGCTCTCCCGCATCCCCCGTTGGCCGCTGCCAGCCGGCGGAATTGTAGGCGATGCGAGCCAGCTTGCGTTCAGAACGAGATTCCAATGAATCGAACTCAGGAACTGGCAGTGCCTTGTTGAGTAGCCGGTAATTCTCGCTCCAGACCGCTTCGAGTTGGCGCGAGATTTCTTCCGCGATGATGACCCCACTACCTTGTGCATTTAGCAACGAGTCAGCAACTCCCAGCTCCACCAACCGTGCTCGCGGAATGCCGGCGTCCTTGGGAACCATCTCCCGCCAGTGGACCATGATGTAGTTCGCCTTCACACCCGACCGGCGTCGGGCAGGGTCCCAGTGATCGTCTTCGAATGGCTCTTCGCTGACCGTGCCCCAGCCGACCAAGCCCGGCGCATCGGGCCCTTGCCTCAGCAAGTAGACGCGTTCGCCGACATTGATATCCTTTCGGTTCCCACTACTCCACTGACCCTCGACCGTCTTTGCCCGTTTGAGCTTCCTGGCAATATCTTCGATCTCGGAGTCCGGAGTCTCCTCAAAGTTACCCCAAGTGAGCAAAAAGCTGCGGACCGTCACTGCCGACTGCTCTCGCTCCACGCGGCAGGCCCCGGTGTCTGCATCGTAACTGACGACCGACCACGGCACCGGATCGAGCATCCGGAATTCGACCTTAGAAAAGTCTGCGTCAGCCTCACCGCGTCGCGCCCCATCGACAACGATCACCCGGACTGGCAGCTTGCGTCTGAAGGCCATGTAAAGCCCTTGGTCCATACGCCGGGCTCTCGCTACGCGCACACTGTCTGCTTTGCGTGCCACATCGCGATAGTTGAGGACCTCAAAAACACGCCCCTCGTGCTCATCCATCTGCGAATACCAGAGACAGAACACGACAACCTTTTTGGCATCATCCCAGAATGCCCAGTCGTAGCAATACTTGGGGTTGGCCGCAGCGTGCCCGCCTTTGACATTGGCCCAGTCGCTTGTGTCCACGCCGGCTTGCGTGACGAGGTCATAAACCAACTGCTTCGACTTTGGTTGGAGGACAGAGAGCATGCGATAATCCGCTAGGTGAATTGAAATTTCTCAAACTCGTCCACGGCGTGAATTGCCGCGTTCAGGTCTCCGGTCGTAAGCGTCGTTATCCGGGAATGGGTCAGTTCGTTCAGCACCACTGATCGCACGGCTTCAATACGGTTGACCAAATTGGCCTCAATAAAGGGCGGTTTCCCTTCAGCGATGAAAGCTTTATTCCTGCCGAGGATTCCCTGCCAAAGTTCGTTGGCCTTTACCTCTTTGGGATTGTTGCGGAAACGGACCCGAACCGCTTTGTCTGCGCACACCTTGCGGAGTCGTTTCTCCAAGGCCGACCGCGCATAAGTCGCCGAGGCCTTAAGGTCACCTGTCCCTAGGTGTTGCCGTGCACGCTCCAAATCCAGTTTGTCAGATTCTAAACGCGGAACGCTACCTAGACTGGGATGGGGAACGTCGAACAATCGGAGGTGGGTCCACTCACCCGTGTTCTCGGTATACTCCTTCGCCATCTCAAACCACACTGGATCGTGAGTCAAAAGCACAACCTGCCAGTCGCCGAACTCGGCACTAAGCATCTCCAGCAGTGGCATACGATTGCTCAGGTCGAGTCCAATGAGCACGTCGTCGAGCACCAGCAATCGAGGTTTGGTCGGATCTGGCGGTATACTGAGCCGTAAGCCCGCTGCATATAACGCAAGGGCCAGCGCCGTGAGCCTGGCCTCGTTGAGCTCATTTTGAAACTCCTGCAGCCGAGCGCCACGAAATCCGGCATCGAGCCACAATTCCGTCGAATGTGGAGCGCGGCTGTTCTGGGCAGGGCCGACCCCCGGAAATTCCAAGTGAACCGAGAGGTCGAAACGAAAGTAAGTATCGAGCAAACGCTGGGTCTCGGCTTGTAAAACGGGTATTTGCGCACGAAGCGAAGTGTTGAAATCGGCGAGGCGCCCGGCGACGTTGCGCTTTCGCCTGTGAGTCGCTGGTTGCCACCGCGTGCGTATAATTCCATCTACAGCGCGCTTCTCGACCTTCTTGGGGAATGCCCGGCCCACCATGCTCCAAAGCTCCCCGACGGTTCTGGTGCCGCCACTGTAAGGCATAGATAGGTCTCGCCAAAGTTCGCCGACCACCAAGTCAAAAACATTAACGCGATTCCGACCGTGAAGGAAGTTCGTTTGGAGTAAACCGCGGTAGTCCAAGCAACCTTTCCGCCGTGCAGTCTGAGCGATCACGTCAACAGCAGTCGGACGCTCAGCCCCATATGACCAAACATGCCTGTTTCCATCGCTGAAAGTGACCGCTACATAGCCATCGGTTTGCGGCGTGGCTCGGTGCTTGAACTGATGGAAGGGGCGTGGCGATGCCGACAGGTTGAAAAGTTCGCGCATGGCATGGAAGACGGAGGTCTTTCCGCTGCCGTTCTCACCATAGATGAGAACATTCTTGCCGGCGAAATCAAAGAGGTAAGGGTCGGGCCCGGGGAAGGCGCGAAAATCATCAATTTCTAGTCGGGTAATCTTCACGCGGTCTTACCCTCAATGATTCGAACGACTTCCAGGTCACCGAGCGAAAACAGTGCCTTTCTGAGCGGGTGCTCGATGTCGTAGAGTTCCTCGAATTTCTTCCGGAGTGTGGACAGGCGATCCTTTTCAGGGACTTTGGTGATGTCCGGCAGATTGGCCTGGGTGACGAGGTCGAAGAGACGTAGGCCGGCGGCATGCAGCTCTTCCCGGAAATACAGTTCATACACCAGCCCGTTCAGGATCTGCTCGCAATATGCCACCATCAACGGGTCCCGCGCGCTGGCCGTCTCGGGGTGGTCGGCGAGGTAGCGACTGACGAATCGCAATGTTTCGACGACCGCCACCATCCTCGGCACTTCGGATTCCGAGGCCTCCGCGATCGGTAGATTGCTGATGAACCTCGATTCGTAGCTATACCAGCCACCTCGCATCTGCGTGGCGATCTGGTGGTGGAAGAAATCCACGACACGGCTGTTGAGCAAGCTGAGCAGCCATTTCGGGTTGATCCCCTCTTTCGGCAAAATGCCGTAGCCGCCAGCCACGCCTCCGGTGAAGAACAACTCGCCGGTGTCGTCGAAGGCGAATGAAGCGTTAAGCGCGAGGTCTGGCGTGAAAAGCTTGGGTTGAGACATCACGTCCAAAGCCTGGCTGCGTCCGTAGACATACCAGTTCGGACCAATGAACGCGCCATCTTCACGCGCTTCGAGATACTTTCGATTGGCGGTGAGATAGGCCCACGTGAGCGGATAATTCTTCTTCAGTGTCACGGCTGGAATGAGCGATGTTTCGCCATTCTCATCGGCTGCATACGGAAAAAGAATGAGCCGGTCCGTCTTGGTGAGGATGTAGGCGCGACTATCGCCGCCCTTGATGAGGGGATGGAAGAGGTCTGGTTCGACTTCGTGCTCGCGCTCGGTCTCGGGAGAATAGATGCAGACCTTTGATTTCGTCCGGTGCCGCTCTTCCACAATGTAGATTTTGTCAGCGCTGGTCTTGATGCCTTGGAAGATTCGTAACGTTACTGACTCCAAGGTTCGAGAGTGCGCTTGCAGGCGCTCAAATACAGCCCTGCCTTTCCCGACCGT
Source organism: Lacunisphaera sp. (assembly GCA_029945855.1). Classification (GTDB taxonomy): domain Bacteria; phylum Verrucomicrobiota; class Verrucomicrobiia; order Opitutales; family Opitutaceae; genus Lacunisphaera. The sequence continues at coordinate 19,429 of JAQSDJ010000063.1, read as the reverse complement.
GAAATTCCATTCGTCTTTTCCGATTGTGGTAGCGGCGAATCTCCCGTCGGTTCCGGCGAGCGTTGCCTTCCATGCCTCAAGATCGGCAGCACGAACAAACCGGCAGTCTGCTGCCCCGGCGTTGGCTAGGAACAGAAGGCATGTGTAGATGCTTGCGCCCGGGAATACCTGTTGCTCGCCGAAGTGGACTACGTGCCGAAGGTGTTTGCCATTGGCTATGAACTCGCGAATCGGCTCACCATACTGGGCATTGAAGAACTTATGCGGGCAGATATATGCGAGGTGACCGTCGGATTTTAGAAGCCGCAGACCGGCTTCGATGAAGACGACGTAAATGTCGTAGTTGCCCTTTGCGGCGCTTGCATAGTTGTCCTGGTAGAAGCCGACGATTTTGGGATCTTTCTGCTTGAGCGTCTGGATACGAATGTAAGGCGGGTTGCCGATAACTACATCGAAGCCGCTGTCGATCTCCCTAGCAGCGCTTGGGGTAAGTTCGGTCTGCCCGCCGGCGTCGTTGATGAGGGAAAGGTTCCCCAAGAGGGTCGCGGAGGCAGGGCCCTGCAGGCGGACTTTGCCGACGGGTAGACCGAACATCCACTCGCAGTCGAAGAATGGCTGGCTTTTGTTTTGATCGTAGAGATCACAATCAGCGAGCTTGGCGGCACTCTTGGCAGGCATGCCGCTCTGTTTGAGGAGGTCTGCGATTTTCTCCCGAAGCTCAGCATCCTGCTCGCGGCATTTACGTTTTGCTTGAGGACTTCGTGCATTGAAGTGCGCGTGGCGAACATTCTCTAGCTCGCGACGAAGTGGGCGAATCTCTTGATCCAGCAGGTCGAATTGGTGATCGTCCGCCTTTTCGATGGGGACGAGGGTGTCGGCGGCTACGAGGCGGGTCTCAAGGTTAGGCAGCGGACGGACGCCGAGGTTGGGTGCTGCGGGCTCCACTTTTTGATCAACAACCAGCGAGATGAAAAAGCGGAGCTTCGCGATCTGGGTGGCAATAGGCTGGATGTCGACGCCGTATATGGAGTTTTCGATGAGGTAGAGCTTCCTTGCGAAATCAAGGGCGTGGTAGCGGGTATCAAAGGATTTCTCGATGTCAGCAATGCGAGCGTCGCAAGCGGCGAGTTCCTCTTTTGCGTTATTGGACGATTCGAGAATCGATCGGTAGCGGCGAGCCTCGGCTAGCCGGTCGCGTTTCCATGATTCATTGTTGGAGTCCAGCTTCTGAAGGAGATCGACGAGGCGGTGGAGTGCGCCCATCGGAAAGGCGCCGGAGCCACAGGCGGGGTCGAGAATCTTCACCCGGCCGATGGCGGCGATGAGGGCGTCGCGAGTGTCGGGCTTGATGTCTCGGAGCGTGGCCTTGTTGGAAAAGAGGTCGTCGAGGGCGGCCTTGCAGCGCGGCACCTGGGTGGAGAGGTAGGACTTGAGGGCCTCGTCTACCATGTAGCTGACGATTTCGCGCGGGGTGTAGAAGGCGCCGAGGGCCTTGCGGGCGGTGGTGCGGGTGTCCTCGTTGTAGGAGGCGAGGAGGTTCTCGAATACCTTGCCGAGCAGCTCAGGATCGAGCGCGATTTCCTCCTCTAGTGGGGTGTTCTCTTCGATGGTAAACTTGTAGCGGGAGAGAATTTCAATGAGGCCGCGGACTTTGGCCTTCTTGGAGCGGGCGGTGCGCTTGTCCTCTTCGCCGTAGTCCCGGGAGAGGTCCACGTTACGCTCGGGGCCAAAGAAGAGGTCGTTGGGCAAGTGGCAGCCGAAGTCCTCACGGTCGGAGAAACCATCTAGGATGGAATTGTCCTTCTTTTTTCCGGACTTGTCGTCGAGGCAGTCGAAGAGGCCACCGTTAAGAAAGGGAACTCGGCCAGCGAGCTTGAGCCAGGCGACGGGATCGCGAAAGGCGGTTTCGTAGCGCCAGAGGTTGGTGACGCCGTAGTTTTTGTCGTATTCACCGGACTTCCGCGCCTTCTCCCGGAAACCGCGTTGGTCGGCCGGCATGTTGAGGGTGCCAAAGAAGAGATTCTGCAGGACGGCACGGTAGTAGGCGGGCGAGGTGTCGGGTTTCTTCGGGTCCCGGGAGTGAGTGAAGTCCTTGATGAGCTTCGTGAGGCGATTCTCGCGGAATAGCTCGGCGGGAATGAGGCGTTTCTCGACGAGAAACCAACTGAAGATGACTCGGGTGAGCAGGCGGATGAGGAAGAGGGATTTCTCCTGCTCGGTGTCGCAGTGCCGGGGTAGGCGAATGGCGCCGTCGGCCACCTGGTGGTGCGCCCAGAAATACCAGTCGGCGATCTCACGATAAAAATCGTTGGAGAGCGCGTAGGAGCCAAGGCGCTTCTGCCAAGCAGCGTGGAGGGCGACAAAGTTGGCGACGGCGTAGTCGGCGACGAGCTGCGGCAGCGCGAAGTCGTGCAAAATTTCAACGTGGGCGCGGATTGGGTCGGCGAAGGCGATGTCCTTGATGAGGGTGACCTTTTCGAGGACATCCTTCGACGTGTCGCGCTTGGAGAGGCGGCGGTGAATGATGCCGAGAGAGACGGTGTCGCCATGCTTGAAGACAAGCAGCGCCGGCATATCGAAGAGGCGGTTGAGGGCGCGGGTGACGCCGGCCAGCTCGGTGCGAGTGTAGGGCTGGCCTTTCCGCTCGCCCTCACGGGTGGCAGCGGGACGCAGTTCGATGGCGAGGAAGAGGAAGCTGTTGATCTCGGCACCGTCGAACTTCCCCTTGCTGTCAAAGGCCAGCTCGTCGGTGCCAGAGGCGGCGGATTGGACCTCAGCGTCAGTGAGCTGGAAAAGAAATTCGACGGACTGCCAATCGGCAAGGAGGGCGCGGTCGCGATTGAGCAACTGGGCGCGATCGAAGGTGCCAAGGAAACCTTCAGCGGTTGAAGATCGGAGCTTCATCCGCCGTTCACTCTTATATCCAAGAGTGGCGAATAGACTAAGCGAGGCGTCAAGTAGCGGCGAGGTGCCGAATGCAGTAAGTCTGGTCTCGATTTGCCTCAGAAGCTCGGGATTGGAAGCCATGTATCAGGATTGGTTTTCGGCCAGCAGGACCAACCAAGTGACAAGTTCGAAGGAGGATTCACTGGCCTGGGGTTGCTCGTCCGCGGTTGGTAAAACAAAGGAGCGACTGCCCCTGAGATTATCGGCAACCCGCTGCTGGTAGGAGGAGGTAATCGAATCGACGGCCTTGGAGACGAGCTTGGTGTAAACACGCATGTCACTCCCCTGCTCAGTCTGGCGATCAAACAGGCGGCAGAGTTCCACGTAGGGCTCGGTCTTGCCGAGAGCAAGTGAGCGAAAGAGGTTCAGCACGGTCTTGGCCTGCACAAAGGCCAAGCGCACTTCGCCACTGGCGTGAACATAAACGAGGTAGTGTGGCGCGAGAGGATTGATGCGCTCATTGATAGGGGTGGTCGCGCCGGCTTTCTGTCGCAGGCAGTAGATGACGCCCGGCTGCGCCATAGGAATATCGTCGACGGGCGGGACAACTGCGTAGAGGCCAAGCGGGGCCCGCTCCAGCTCGTGCTTGTGCGCCTGAAGAAAGTTGAGCAGGTCCTGCCGGAACTCATCGAGAGAGAAGTCAGTGAGCGAGACAGCGTCGTCCAGATCCTCCAGGTCAAGCACCTCATCCTTGAGGCGCTTTAGCTGGCGGTCACGGAAGAGCATGTCCTCCTTGATGAGGTCTTCGAGCTGAGTGGTATCGAGCAGGTTGTCGGTCTGGGTGGCGGCGAGGTCCACGAGGGCCATGCGTGCCTCGACCCGGTGCTTAACGCCGAGGTAGCGATCGAGGTCGGCAACGGGCCAGAAGTTGACGAGCTGCACGGAATCATTGCGCGAACCGATGCGATCGATGCGACCAAAGCGCTGGATGATACGGACGGGATTCCAGTGGATATCGTAATTCACCAGCAGATCGCAGTCCTGCAGGTTTTGGCCTTCCGAGATACAGTCGGTGGCTATGAGCAGGTCGATTTCCTCGCGTTGGTTCGGGAACGCTGCGGATTGGTCCGCGCGGCGCTTGGCGATAGGCGAGAAATTGGTGAGGATGTCGTCGAAGTCGGTCCGCCCGAGCGACGCGGCATTGCCGCCGTCACCGCAGACGAGACCGGTGTGGATCTTCAGCTCCTTCCTGGCCCACGCGGCGAGGTTCTCATGGAGGTAGCGGGCGGTATCGGCGAAGGCGGTAAAAACGAGGACCTTGTGGTTGGCCTTGCCATCACGGTTGATTGTCGGGCCCTGCGCCTTCGCGGTGATGATTTCCTTGAGTTCGGCGAGTTTGCCGTCGCGGGAAGGCACCACTGTCTGAGTTTTCTCCAACAGAAACTGGAGCTGGGTGCGATCCGTTCGCACGGCCTTGAGCCACTCAGGAAGCTTTAGATGCCCGAGGTGGATGCGACGACGGCCGCCGATGGTGAAGTCCTCACCCTCCAAATCAGAATCCTCAAAGTCCTCGGGTGTGAGTGAATCGTAGTCGAGATCCGGATTCTCGTTCTGATGTTTTTCGAAACCAGTGATGCGCTTCTCAAGTTCATCGATCTTGGCGATGGTGCGTTCAAGTGTGAGCCGGAAGGAATCGACGGAACTCTCCAGGCGCTTGAGGAAATTCACCTTCATCATCGAGATCAGGATTTTCTCCCGGCCCTCCTGGGTGAACCCGCCAAGGATCTTGTCCTGATAGGCTGCGCGAATTTCGTCCGGCAGGTCCCCTTTATCCCGAAGGAAGCTCGTGGGGTGATAAAGTGCCAGGCGGAGGCGGTTGATCTCGTCATCAAGTTGCTCGAACGACAAGAAGGTGCGCTTCAGGTCAATGGCCGGATGAATGGCCTTGGGAGCGGGGCGTTTCGGGAAACCGCCCAATTTTTTCATTTCATCGGCGTAATATCCCGCGATCTGCCGACGGGAACGGGCCAGACTCAGACCGTCGAGCAGTTTGAAGAAATCGCCACCAATCGCGGCGATCAGCTCGCGGGTCTTGCGCTGAGTGGGTGGACGCTTCGACCAGGTGGTAAAATGGGCCTGGGCCATGCGGGTGGTCTCCTTGACCGAGGGAACGCCTAGCTTTTCGGCGAAGGCGCTGTCGGCCTCACCATTGCGCGCCACATCGCCTCCAGCAATGAATGAAATCTGGTTGCGCAGGTCGGCGAGCTGGTTGTTCACCGGGGTGGCCGAGAGCAGCAGAACCTTGGTGCGGGCGCCGGCAGCAATGATGTCTTCCATCAGACGTTGGTAGCGGCTGCGGCGCTCCTCTTGGTCACCTGGGCGCTGTGTCGCGAGCTTGTTGTTTCGAAAGTTGTGCGACTCGTCGATGACCACGAGGTCGTAGGCGCCCCAGTTCAGCGTTCGGAGATCGAGCCCGTTCGAATCGCCAGTGGTGCGCGAGAGGTCGGTGTGGTGCAGCACATGAAAACCGAACCGATCTCCCTGGAAGGGGTTCAGCGCACTGGGCTGGGTGTAGATCGTCCAATTGCGACGAAGTTTCTTCGGGCATAGGACAAGCACCTTGTCGTTGCGCAGCTCGAAATATTTGATGACCGCAAGTGCAGTATAGGTTTTGCCGAGGCCGACGCTGTCAGCGAGGATGCATCCATTATATTGCTTGATCTTGTTGATGGCCGACTTAGCGCCGTCGCGCTGGAAGGAATAGAGTGCTTTCCAGATGCCGGTATCGGGCAGCCGGATCTGACGGAGCACTTCATCGAGCGATTGGCCTTCCTCGATGAATCGCTTAAATAGCTCGAAGAGGGTCTTGTAATAGACGAACTGAGGAGACTGGTCTGCGTAAACCTGAAGAAGATAGTCGAGAACGCGCTCCTTCACATCCTCGACGCGAGCCTGGTCATTCCAAAGCTCCTCGAACCAAGCCTGAAGGTCATCCCGGTCGCGATTGCCATCAACGACGAGGTTCAATTCCACGTTGTTATTGGCTGCGGCCAAGCCAAGGCCGCGGGTGGTAAAGTTAGAGCTGCCCACGATGGCGGCCGTCACTTCTCCGCGCGTAATGTGCGACATTTTGCCGTGAAGAAATCCGGTCTTGGTGACGGAACGAACGTCGACCTTGTCGCGCATCCAGTCAGCGCAGGCTTGAGCGAGGTGCCGTTGGTTGAGTCCATTGGCTAGCGTGAGGCCGTCATCCTTGAGCACGTAGGCTGCGCCGTCTTTTTCGTCAGGATCGATGGCTTTGATGAACGCCGCCTCGCCGAAGAGCAGGCGGATGCGTCCAAGCTGGTTCAGTTCAGTTCGTAATTTATCGTAAGCGAAGATCGTGAAATATGCCGTAACGAGGTCCAAGGATGCCCCAGGTTTAAGCTCCTTCCGAAGAAAGTCCCCTACGCTGCCACGTGAGTGGTTGTCGCGTATTCCTGAGCTTGGATTCGGGGGAGACATTAAGCAGTTTCCTGATGACAAGGGGGTTGTAAAAACAGCGCAAGACAGGATGTCAGATTCCGAGGCCCAACTGGGGATCCGACCCACTGACCGCCTTGTCCCAAAATTCCTGTCCTCTCGGGTGCCCAGACGCAAAAAGAAGCAAATACAGCGGCGTCCGATTGTTCATGTTAATCATAACCTGGTTGTTCGAGTGGACGAACCCCGTCTCCGCGAGCCTAGCGCGATAAAGCGCCAAGTATTCGAGAAAAAATTCTTTTGGCGCCCGTCCAAGTAGTGCCTTCCAAGACTCGTTGCCGAGAAATTGGGTGAGCGCACAATCAGAGTCAGAGTCGGGAGTATACTGGTGCATGTTCCTCTTTATACCCATCGCGTGCTGGAAATTTATCAACAGGTCGCACCGCGTTTTCCGTCGCAAGGTCTGAATCAAATGGAACGGCACCTGCGATATCCCGGTAGGATCGATGAAAGCAAAGGTCAGTGCGCCACGCTCTATGGTCAGCCTCTGAATGGCCTCGGCACAATCACCGTTCCAGATCTCAACCTTATCCGCGTTGGGATGTGAAGCCAGACGCTGCTCCAGCGCACGCGCCGCAGCGGTGTTCATATCGATGAAAATAAACCGCGTGAACTCATGATCGATGACTTTGAGCGGTGATCCATCTTCCTCTTGCCCGGTTTCCCGAACCAAACATTTTCCCGGTCCCGAGAACAGCTCAAGGTAGATACGATGCGGCCATCCCGGCTTGTATGCCGTTGGCTTCATGCTCGTGGCGAAAATTGTAGAGAAGTAGACGAGGTTCCTGTGCTTCTCGTAGATCCAACTACCACTTTCTCTGACCGGAAGCCCGTCTTTCGAGGAGACAGCGTCTGTCCAAGGCGTGGCGTCAGCAGATTGAAGAGGGATAAACTTCACCGCTGCGGGTTGGCTGTGGCAACAGATCCATTTGCCGTGGTCGACGCTGCATCCGCGCCAAACTCCATTTTCAACTGTTCGATCGGCTCCAATGGAGCAACGACGTTGCGGTAGGCCCGCATCATCAGCTTTGGGGCCTCTTCATGATCCGATGCGTGGATCATCCAAAACATCACCTTGCCCGCATCGATTCCGTCCCGTTGATAAATCGCGAAAGCGTAAGCATAGCGATAACCGAACTCCTTCTTGAAGCGCTCGGCGAGATAGATACCTCGCTCAGAGCCCGGCATTTTCGCCAAAACCTTCCAGTCATCATTTCCCCACCACTTTAGGAGATCAACTTCCGGATTGCCCAAGGCCGCGATAGAACGGTCCAGCCATCCCTGCGCCAAAAAGTAGAATACTTCGATCTTGTTTCCTGTCTTCTTGTGCTTGGCAACTTCGACGACCGTTTGCCAATCGCACTCGAACGTTCGCTGGTCGAGCAGACAGAACGTGGCCTCTTTTTCCGGAATCGGGTTTTTTGCCAGGAACGCTGGAAGCTCGACGTTCGAATCCCCCTGAATCACGTGGATTGTGCGTTTGGTTACCGTATTCGCGGTCGCGAGATTTTGTAGGAACGCGATACCGGGTTTACTTAAGTCGAAGAGCGCAAAGTTGCGGAACCATTTCGGGTCACTCTCCAGGACTAGCTTCGCCGCGCAGGATACGTCTGCGTGATCAGGACTTTGAGGCGCTGAAAAGGCGTCGAGATAGGTGCCGTGCTTCGTGATGAACACGAAGTAACGCAAGTAACGCTGAATGAGCTGCGCTTTGTTTTCCGTCCAAACTGGCGCTTCCGCCGTCTTTAGTTCGAGTTTCTTTTCACCTATCGGAATGGATGAGGGGTCAAATAGGTGGCATTGCTCTTCTGGCATTGGGGTGGTTCATGTGTGCTGACGCCGACTATGCCGCCACCGTTGGCAGCTCGTCGTAGGTTTTACCGTCCAAAACACGGCCGGCAGCGCCCTTCCCGAGCGCTACCATCGTGGTGTGCTTGCCGACCTCTACTGTTTTCGCTTTGGGCGCTTCGTCCGGCACTGACGGCGCCCAATGGCCCCATTGTTTGAAGTGAAAAGCGACCTTCCGCTTCCGGCAGAAGTCTCGGAGGTTGCGAACCCACTCCGGGTCCATCGGCCGCGAGTGTGGCCCACTCTCCCCACCGGCGATGACCCAGTGCACTGGGGAAGGCTTGCCCGCCGGCACATAGGCGGACAGGTCCAGTGTCCCGAGCAGTGGCTCGCAGGAAAGGAACCGAACCTTCGCGGGGTTGGCGAGCAGATGGGGCATGCGCTTGTCGGCCCATTCCTGATTTTCGACCGTGGTGCCAAGCCAGACATTAGCCGGCCAGTTCTCGCCCCAACGGGTAAGCTTCTTCACATGCTCGGGACGCTTGGTGAGAAGGAGCCAGTCGAGCGCCGGTGTTGCCTCGATCAAGTCCCACAAGCGCGCGCGATGTTCGTTCAAGTCCTTGCGAGCCTCGAAAACGTCCGCCATAGACGCGCAGAAAACGCGGGCCCGTTCACCTGTCTTCAGTGCCTCGGCGTTCCACTTGACCGGGTCCGACCAGTGGTCGTCACCGAAAAACCGACGCGGGGCTTTATGTCCCCATACCTTACTGCCGACGCGCTTGGCCCACGCCTCCGCATAACAGTGCTGGCAGGCGGGTGAGACTTTCACGCAACCCCACCAGGGATTGAATGTATGGTGAGTCCATTCGATATGTGAATGTTTGCCCATGGGGATAAATAGTATGATGTGGTTGTGCGGCGGCAAGGGTTGAAACCCTGCGACCGCTAAAATTTGAGCGAACGAGATAAATGCGCGCGGACTAAGCCGCGCACTACGCCTTGTGTCTCCAAGCGATCGGGGTGAATGTCAGGGTAAGACGAATTGGCTGCTCTCAAAATTATCCGGCCACGATCACGGACGACCTGTTTTAAGGTGGTGGTTGTTTCATCAACCAAAGCGGCAATGATATCTCCCACTCGCGGCTCGCGCCATTCACATAGGATCAGGTCGCCAGGCAGAATATGTGCGTCGATCATCGAGTCGCCGGCAACACGAAGGGCAAAAAAATGGCTAGGCTTAGATCGCTCGATGCCGAAAAGAGCTGGATCGATTGATAACATTTCTTCGCTCGCTTGCTCCTCGATGGTGGGCAGCCCGGCTGGGATAGATCCGAGAATGGGGACCTCGAAGAGATGGGTCTGGACCGGACCTTTGACCCCCCATCGACCATCGGCATACTGTTCAAGGAGCCCTTTCGTCGCCAACGCGGCTAGGTGCTGCCGCACCCCGGACTGAGCCTTGAGGTTGAACTGCGATTGAATGATTCGACTTGAAGGTGGGACCTTCTCTCTCCGCTGGTATTGTCGGATAAAATCCAAAATCGCCTCCTGTTTTTCCGTAAGCATGGCTGATACTGCTCACTTGAGCGGTATTCCCGCAAATCGCAAGCTTGCGGTTAACCTCAGCGCCAGCCGGTTAGCCGTTGGACTTCGGAGGGGGCGGCCACCGCTTGCAGCGACAGCATAAATATCCGGTCGTTGACCGAAGGATACAGGGTGATAAGCTTCACTTGGTGCCTTATCCAGAGCCGACTACCCCGAAAGCTTATGCGCACTACGTCGCGCTGATGACCACGTCGAACTACCTCAAAATCAATGAGCTTGTAGATGGTTACATCTACGTAATTCACGGCCGTAATAGCTATCTTGGGGTCTGGCGCGCAGAGCTCAACGGTTTCACAATCGTCTACGCAAAGCTCGGCGTCGATCGGCTGGATCTTGAGTATCATTGGGACGCGAACGGGACAGCGAAGCCTCTAATGAAGTTGTCCGGGCCCGTGGCGGCTGATCAGCGCCGGCAAGCACTCGATGCCGCACATGCACACATAACGCATGAAAAGTTCATGGAATTGACAACTTCCTTTACGCAATAACCGCTTCGGCCAGACATCCTAAACTTAGTCCACAACCCCTTGGTCTTAGAAAATATGCGGGCCACGACTGCTAGTGGTAGTTATGGCTACTCCAATCAAATCTCACTCGTTATCTGCGGCTTCTTCACCGCCCCTGCAGATTCAAGCGCCACCCTCGTGTCCAGAGACCAGATTCCAACAGCAGTCTCTTTCAGAACAACTTCATCTCCGACCTTCACCATTCCTTCGCTATAGAACTGCTTGATGGGGCCGCGTGCCCTTAGCTTGTTGCCCGGCCGCATAACATCTGTGGTGAAAACAGTAAACGGGGTATGGACTTCCATCTCCTCGCCGACCTGAACCGTGCCCTGCTTGATGTGCGGAGTGAGAATCAGCATGCTGTAGTCGATCATGCACTTCGTTATGCTGATCGATATGGAGCGTAGTTCTATGCCGTCCGCACTTCGATTGGCATTCGCGATCTCTGCCTGAATTAGACGGAGGTTCTCGAACACCGTTTTGGTATCCCTCAGGAGAACCTCTAACCGCCTGGCTCGTTTATCGAGGATGTGAATGCGACTAACCTTACCTGCGGTAGCGGCCATCCTGATGTCGTTGACCGTTTTCTTCAGTAAGAAATCGATCACCGGAACGGGATTAGTGTAAGGGTTTTGCTCAAGTGTATGCATTCGAGTATTTTATACATTAGATCACTAAGCCTCAATAAGTTGCTGTTTTACAATGTCCGATGCTTGCAGGGTCAGTGGCTTCGTTCAGTATTACTATCTATCTTTTTATTAGCATCTTACATTATTCTTTTGGAGATACAGCGGCACTTTAATTCAGGCACATAAGACGCTCCTTTTCGGAAAAACTCAATGGAAAAAGGGATATCTCCATAGCCTACCTCTTTATTTCATAACCCCCGCTTAATTGCCCCCAACGTGCTATTGGATGTTTCCACATGAAATTCAGCGAAAAATTCGTTTCTGCTAGGGATACCTCTCCCTATTGCGAGCCCTGCGTCTGGTTGAGTCATAGCGCGCAACAAGGAGGACCAAAAGGTGTGCGCTAAACCTGACTTCCACACCGAGGAGGGAATTGACCGGCGTGTCGGTGAAGGTCGCGGCCAAGGTCATGGATCGAACTATCGCTCCTGGTTAAGGATCACCGACTTTTCGTCCATGGGCTTTCGGATGCTGACGTATAGCGCCAAGCTGGGCCGAGTCGTTCACCTGTTCTCTTTCCTGGAACTGTGCGTTTTTCTCTTCGCTGAGTCGAATCCGAGATTTGTCGACATCAAGGAGAACTGGCCGCTCACCCGAGACCGCACGCGTGCGATAGCGAAGGCAATCAAAGGAAAAAAGGTCAGGCACCCTTGCTACAAGGGTGTGGACATAGTGATGACCACTGACCTTTACATCAAGGAGGAGGTATCGCCGGGGAAATACAGATACCTCGCATGGTCCACCAAGAGCTTTGACGAACTCCGGCGCTGGAGACCTGTGGAAAAGCTCCAAATCGAGGAGCTATATCACACCAACGATCGTGAACAACCCGCAACGTTCTCGATCATGACCCGTGAAAAGGTGCCCGCCAATGTCATCACCAATTTGCGCTTGGTTCGTGGGACCCTTCGGCCGGGTGCGATGCTGGCTTACACGTCTGACCAGATCGCAGAGGTCGATGTATTCATGCGGCCGCATTTGTCGACCGTCCCATTAAACATCCTCTCCCGCGACTTCACAACCCGCACGGCCTGGACTCAAGGCCAGAGCGTAATGTCTATCACCCGTTACCTCATCGCCACGAGGCGCTGGCCCGTAGACATGAGCGTTGAAATGCGCGTCGGCCGCCCGCTGACCCTACTTTCCAACACATGAAAAAAACGGAGCTGAAAATCGGAATGGTGTTCGAGGAGTGGATGAAGGAGCAGTGCCCCGTCACGAAACGCTTCCACGTAGTCACAGGCATGAGGCGGGATGCGAACCGCGGAGATGCCTGCGCTGAGGTTGCCCTGATCACGATTGGCCGGGCTCGCACCCTGCCGTTCGTTCTCAAATGGGAGGACTTTCATGCCCGTGTTACAAGCGGGGTGTTCGCGCACACAACGCAAAACGCATCCCCGCTGGCAGTTCTTTCACTCGCCGACGTTCCTGTGCGCCGCCGGAAGAAGTTTAGTAACAAGCGCGACGCCAATGCAGCCCTGATTAAACCAATTTTGGAGCTGGGTTGGGGCGCCTTTGTTAACGATGTGCGCGGCGCGTTGATCGCCAAAATCGCGTCAGGACATTTTGACGGCAAGACACGGTCCGCAAGTTGGATCCGCGAGTTGCTTATCGCATACTGGCGCTCCGGTGGAAACGATCTCGCGCTGGGACCGGACTACACAAATTGCGGGGCACCCACTAGGGCGGAACGTCGCCGCCGCGCAAACGCTAGCGGAGAAGAGATTGCTTCCGGGCGCAGACCGGGCGCAAAAATAAAAATCGTCGCGATTTTAGAACCCGGTGCGGAAGTCGCCCTGGCAGCCGACGAGCTCGGGCGAGGTGGCTGTGCGATTCCGCCCGACGCAGAACCAATCATTCAGAATCTTATCAACTATTACCTCGGCGATAAGATGAATAAGGCGATCATCAGTATTTCGCTCGATCGCCGCAACGCCTTACCCTGGACCGCAATCAAGGAACACGTGCATCGGGGCCTTAGGGACTATCCCAAATTCGCCTTGCTCAAGCCGAGTCGCCGGCAAGTTCAATACATTGGCCGCCAATCGGTGAATGTAATGGCCATGCTGCGAAATGTGAAAGGAAGTCGCGAAACCAATCTCAACAATCGAGCCCAATCGGGCGACTATCGGGACGTAGCCTTGTTCGCTGGCCACCGCTATGAAATCGACATCGCGATTTCGGATATCCACCTGGTGGATAACATCACCGGCCTGAACATTGGGCGGGTCTTCATCATTTATGTGGTTGACCGATATTCAGGCATGATCGTTGGCGTCTATGTCACTACGGACAACGTCACCTATGCTCATATCGGCCGCGCGCTGCACTGTGCATATTCGAACAAAACCGCGTGGTGCAAGAGCATCGGCTACAACCTCGCGCCGAAAGCGTGGGATTGTGAAGGCAAGTCTGATGAACTGGTCGCGGACAACGCTCAACTCGCAAGTATTGACGGCGGGAACCTCGCTGAAGAGATCACCGATCTCGGACTAACGCGCGCGTATCGCGGGGACGATAAGCCGCAAGTCGAGACCTCGTTCGAGCTGACCAACCATGGCTACGTGCATGCTTATAGTCTCGGTGTCACCAAAGGGCCAAAACAGCGCGCGAAGGATGACCCGTCAAAAGCAGCATATGTCTCAATGTCTACGTTCACGCGCGAACTGGTGAGATGGGTGGTCGAAGTCGCGAATCACCGTCCGCTGCCGCTAGATCGTGTATTGGATGTGGAGTTCGTGAAAACGCGAAAGGCCCCGACCCCTTTCAATCTCTGGAAGTGGAGTGCGGATAACCTCGGCGGGCCGCCAAACATATACGTTCCCGCGATCATGATGCCGCGCCTATTAAGGCGCGCTGAAGCAAAAATCACGGCGCAAGGTATTCTTCTCGGAACCACCTTCTTCGATTTACCCAAGGACAACAACCTGCAGGAAGCGAAAGCCCTTACGACTTTCAGCGGACGAGTCACCATACCTGTTTACTACGACGAGTTGTCGACAAGACAGATATATTTGGCGCCCGAAGATCCCACGGCCGTGCCTCTGCTTTGCCCCATCTCGCATCTCTCCCGCGACAACGCGGATCGGTGTTTCAAGGAAGTCGACATGCAGAGCGATTTCCGGAAGGGCCTAAATAAGGCCGCCGAAGACGCCTATGCTGCAAGAAAAGACCCACAACATGAGGCTCAACGAGCCGCTGCAGAGCAGGACCTAGACAAGATTAAGACCCAACATGGTAGCTTTAAGGCGCGTAACAAGGTGGCCGCGGGCTACGACAAGCAGGTGGTTCGCGACGCACATGGCGAAGCCGACGGAACAATTCAAGAGACCGTGATGCATGGGCCGCCACCGACCTGCACACCAAACAGCACCCCATCAACCACCGCCTCAAACGCGCCCGTGCGCCCTTCATCTTATGAATAACGCTGAAGCTACAACTGATCCCGCAGGCTACTACCAGAATGTTCTCGCGAATCCCTTGTTGGCTCCGTTGGCCAATTTTCCATCTGGTGACGAACTAAAGAAGCAACTCGAACACTTGCCCCCCGTTCCTAACGCGGCCGTCCGAGCGTTCCCCGCTGCAAGTCGACTAACTCTTCTGACGAAGCTTCGGCATATCCACGTCCCGCTCGGGCGAGATGTGCAGCTCGCCGCGCTTTTAATCGAGATGATTCGTGATGGCTATTCTTCGCGCCCGCCTACCGCAGCCGCCATAGCACGACGTGCAAGCCAAGTGGCCGCATTTGCCGAATGCATGGCTGACCCGTGGGCGGAAGGGGTGGATTTCGAAGCGGTGGGCGCGGCGCTTATCGGGATGTCTGGTTCCGGGAAAACCAGAACGCTTAAGCGTGTCCTTCGTCTCCTCGCGCAAATTGTGGAGTTTGATGTCCGTAAAAACCCTCTGCTTCCGGCCAAAATGATCACTTATATGTGCGTTGAGTGCCCCAGTAATCACTCCCGAGGTGCCCTGATCTCTAGCATCTTCACAGCAATTGAGAAGGTGACCGGGGAGAAGTTACCACCAAAACTCAAAGACGGAAATGTTTCACAGGTCGTCGAGAATGTGGCGCAGGCGTGCCTCGATGTATGCCTAGGCGTGCTGATCATCGACGAGATCCAGCACATCCTTCGTCGCGACGGGGAGCCGGAGCCGCAGCTTCTAAACTTCCTGGTTGAGCTGGGCAACAAGCTGCAAATTCCGATCCTGATTGTTGGCACGCCGCTGGCGCAGAAGGTTGTTGGCAATCAAATGCGCCAGGCAAGGCGCATGCTTGGACCTGAATGGTCAAACTTGAAGAAAGATAAGCCTCAGTGGGCGGACTTCATCGGCAAACTCTGGAAATACCAATTTACGGCCGGGTTCACGCCGTTTGAAGAAGTGTCGGACAAATTCTATGAACTAACACAAGGCGTGCCAGCGCTCGCCGTGACTCTCTTTCGCGTCGCCCAGCGCTATGCGATCGAAATGGAAGGTTCGCTGCCAAAGGCGGCAATCTCTGACGGTCTGCTACAGGCCGTGTATGATGATCACTTCAAGATTGTGGACCCCATGGTAAAGGCATTGGCCTCTGGTGACCCTGAGAGGATCAGTTTATACGAGGACCTTAAACTGGACGGTAAGATGATCGAGGAGGAATTGCTGCGCAATCTCGCCGACTACAAGGACAAGTGCCGAATTAAAATGGTCCGGACAGCGACCAACGCCTACAAGCGCGGCAGAAAGTTGGTAAAGGCTGCCGTTGGTCGGGAGGCCAACGCGCTCGCGAATACCTATGCGGCCGAAGCCGCCACAACAACGAAGCTGCTTGATGCCCATCGGAAAGCGATCGCAGAAGGCACTGATCCCGCCCAAGCGGTTTCAAATGCCGCTGCATAATCCGCCATGGCACTCACAATTGCACCAGTTCCGTTACCCGGCGAATGCGTGTTCAGCCTCGCTTCGCGCTTTTCGGCGAAATGGTTCGCCTCGACCCGTAGTGGTGGGGGCATCCTTTTCGATCACAACGCCCCGCCTGCAGATCCCCAACTTCCGCGTCATCTGGGTCTCCTCGCTGAACGGCTGCCCGCGGCGGCCCGCATGACCGCCGAAGGCATTGCGATGGGACACACGTCACTTCCGCTATTCCTTCCCTTCATAACAGAGCCAAAGGCCGCGATTGCTATCGCTGCGGCGTGCAATGCGGGCCACCTACCGTTCATTTTGGGAACCGGTCCATCGCGGGTCAAAGGGCCGAAGCGAATGCGACTTTGCCGGACATGCTTCGCCCAGGACGTGAAGCAATACGGCCTGCCTTATTGGCACCGAGAGCATCATCTACCGGGAATGCTTCTATGTCCGCGATGTGAGCATGAGACCACGCTCTCCATAACGAAACTTGATCCATATCGTGTGTTTGGATCTCAACGACTGGGAGTTCCCGATCTCAGCGAGGTGCTACATGATGAGACGATTGAAGCCATCTGGCGTCCTCACCTTGTTGGTATTGGCCGCAGCCTCCTGTGGTTGCTTGAAAACGATGCACCGCGACCTGGCCCTTACCGGCTCCACGCGTTCTACATCCAGGAGCTGGCTAAGCATGAACTTCTTCGCCCCGACGGCAGCGTTCGGTTACGGCGATTAGTGGATGCCTTCGAACAGCATTTCGGAAATAACCTGCTCGAAAGGCTGAATTGCTCTGTTCGGGAAAGTGGACGCCAGGGTTGGTTGCCCCGGCTTGTTAGGCGTCCGAGGAACCAACAGCATCCTCTCCAACATGTGCTGCTGATGCGTTTCTTGGGCATTTCGTGCAACGAAGCGCTTGTGGCCGCATGTGGTGTTGCGCCTTGTGGCGAAAAACCTGGAAGGAAACCCCATGTAAACCGCATTAGGTCTGCAACGTGTCTCAATCGCCTTCTTCCAAAGAAACAGACTCGATGGCTTGAACTCATAAAATCAGAGCCCTCCGGCTCTCTCCGAAAGCAGCAGCCGGCATTGTATGCATGGCTTTGGCGCAATTGTCCGGACTGGCTCGCATCGCATCGCCCAAAAAACGTAAGTCCGGCCAGGCCGGTCAGCGCCAAGTGGCTGGAAAGAGATCGCGAACTCGCTGCGCTCCTTCCGAAAATCGCCGCAGAGTTAACTGCGACCCGATCGCCTTTCACGCGTGCCAGCCGTAACGCAATCGCCAGTCGCAGCGGGGTCCCATCATGGCTAGTCTACGACCACCCCCGACTGCCAAACGCGATCCGAGCCATGAAGGACTGCGCAGAAACAGCAGAGCAATACGCGCTCCGTCGGGTGCGATTAGTCGCCAAGCTTAGTGGACACCCGATCAAATTTTGGGAGCTACGCGTTCGTTCAGGGTTGTCTGTGGCCGTGGCATCACTGCCTGCGGTTGCGTCAGAGATTGCAGCTTTATCTGCCCAGTCCACCACCAAACAAACGTCATAGTATGAGCAGTCTTATTGGATCATTTTTGCCAGACGAGATGCTCTGGAGCATTCCGGGCCGAATCTTGGAACGTTACCCTTCACTAGGTCCTCGGGGTCTACGCGATCTGTTCGGTGGCACCGGATTTCCGAGTTCAAAAACGTTTCCGTGTCGTTTGTCCGCGATTGCTAAAATCTTAATCGGGCAAAACTCACAGTCCGGGCGTGACCTTGCCTACCACCACACACTCTTCCCATTCACGTCGCCTCTGATGTCCGCCGCTGCTTCCAGCCGCCTGCTCGCGTCCATGCTCGATTACCGTTCGGCCATCCCCGGGCCGAGATCGTCAGGTAGGGATGAGTTTTTACGCCTTTGTCCCGACTGCGTTGAAGAAGATGCCCAAACCTACGGCACCAACTATTGGCACCGACTACATCAACTGCCTCACCTGAAGATATGCCACAAGCACAAGAGGCCACTATATCGTTCGAGGGTTAGCATCACGGAAAAGAAAACGTTCATCACCGCCGGCAAAGCGTTGGAAGAAGCAACGCCACTAACGCACCAGTCCAATAACATCCAAACGCTACTTGCTGCGGGCTATGAGTCATTAGCTGCCCAAGGGGAGCATCTATCTGATCGCTCACACCTTTTCCAGGTGGTTGCGGAGAAGTTAAAGGAAGCGAGCGCGTTGGACGGGCCTCACGGAGGCCATCAAAACGTTGCGGACAAGCTGGTGTCCATGTTCGGCCTAGGTGCGCTGGAAGATGTGGGGTGCTCTGCTAAGGATGATTTTCACGGCTGCTTACGCGCGATCATCTTCGATCATGAGACCAAGAAGCATCGAGGCGTAGTTGCACTTCATCACGTCTTCTTGCTTTGCGCTCTCACGAAGCACCCTTTTACTGAAATTCTGGCGCGTGCGAACGAATGCCGCCCATCTTTAGGCCCGTGGAAATGCGTTTCCGTCGGAGTCCCTTGTTCCGGAAAGCATCAGATCACCACCATCAGAAAAGGAACATGGGGCGGAATACGCGCCGCCCGGTTTACCTGTCCTGATTGCGGAACCGTCTACATTCGCCCCCTCCCTCTCATGGAGGATACAGACGGCAGCTTCCGCTTCGAAATCAAAAAAAGCCTTCTACCGCCCGCGTGGACGGTCCGAATTTCCGAACTATGGGGAGATCCCAATCAAACCTGGGGCTCCTTGTGTAAGGCAATCGGACGCTCGCGATCGGAGATTTGCTACCACGCTGCAAATCTTGGCCTCCCTGATATGCCAGCGAGGTCACTGGCGAGCCGCCGACGAATGATCGGAAAAGAGCGCCATTGGAAAACGGAGCGTGACGACAAGCGAAAGCAATGGGATCTCCTCGTCGCCCAAAATCCATCTGCTATGAAATCAGACTTACGAGGGTTGAATCAATATCTATATGGCTGGATGGAGAAGTTCGACCCGTCATACGTTCGGGTGAAAGCTAGAGCCCCATTCAGCGCTAAGCTGAAGTCGGCATACTCGTCGATCGAAGCTTGGGATTCCCGGTGCGCGGAGCTTGTGACTCGGAATGGTGTATCAGCAAGGGCGAGACTTCTGCAATCGCATCAACGAATTTCGGCGCGCGGGCTCTTGAAGATCATTGATCCCGACACGACATTTTCCACACGCGGCAGGCAAAAGCTTCTCTTGCTCGATCGGGCGCTAAACACACTGACGGAGAGCCCAGACCAGCACTTCGAAAGGTTGTTTGAGGCCATGGTCAGAAACATTCAGAATGGCAACCGCCCGGCAACCCTAAGACCCATGCTCCGGGACAATCACCTGAACAAGTATTACGACCGGAGGTCGGACTACGCCGAGCGTATCCGCGCGGTTTACTACGGCGCCCTAGGGGCTAGCTCAAAAGCCGCGGCTTAAGACCCCGCAAGAGACTCTGCGCTCACTACGTATTTGTGCGTTACGCACTTTTGCCCCCAGCGACAGTCATCGCTGGACCCTGACGACAACTGCACTTCCCTGTTTTT
>JAQSDJ010000062.1:1208-3839 GCA_029945855.1 Lacunisphaera sp. | reverse complement strand
CGCCGCGCTGCGCGCTGCCGCCCGCCAGTGGGGCGGCCGCGCCAGCACCGATTCGGTCGCTTACCGGGTCGTGAAGGCGTTCCGCGGCCATGTGGCGATGCGCGCCCTGGCGCCGTTCATCGCGCAGACGCAAGCGGCCTACGAGCGCTTCAATTACCGCAACCTCAATCATGAGGATGCCGTCTGGCAGCTGGTTCACGAACAACCGGACCGCCTGCTTGATCCCGCGCAGAAATCCTGGGCGGCCCTGCTCCTCGCCGCCGCCGATGACGTGACGGCGGATGTGAAAAAAGCCGGGGTCGCGCTCCCGGAATTCACCTGGGGCGAACGCAACCGGCTCAAAATGCAGCATCCTTTCGGCCGTTTCCTACCCGGTCCCCTCGCGCGCCTGCTCAACATGCCGGCCGTGCCCCTGCCCGGCGACGCCGACATGCCGCGTGTGCAAAATGTCAGCTTCGGCCAGTCCGAGCGCATGGTCGTCTCCCCCGGCCGCGAGGCGGAGGGCATCATGCAGATGCCCGGCGGCCAAAGCGGCCATCCGTTTTCGCCTTTCTATCGCGTCGGCCACGACGCCTGGGTGAAGGCCGAACCCACGCCCTTCCTCCCCGGCCCCGCCCAGCATACCCTGACCCTGACACCCCTCTGACCGGGAAATGTGTAACGTATTACGTTACACATTTCCCGGTCGCCAACCACTCCCCCCATGCCCCTGCACCTTCTGCAACACCCGCTCGGCGCCCATGTGCTGACCCACCTCCGCGACAAGTCCACCAAGCCCGCGCTGTTCCGCACGCTCAGCTACCAGATATCCTTGCTGCTGGCGCTCGAGGCCACGCGCGACCTCGCGACGGAGGACAAGCCCATCGAGACCCCGATGGAGCCGATGACCGGCCACGTGCTGGCCAAGCCGCTCGTGGTCGTGCCCATCCTGCGCGCCGGCCTGGGCATGCTGCAGCCGTTCCACGACATCTTCCCTCATGTCTCCGTCGGCTACGTCGGCCTGGAGCGCGACCACACGACCGCCGTGGCCCGCAGTTATTATTGCAAGCTCCCGCCGCTCGCCGGTGCGCGTGTGCTGGTGGTGGACCCGATGCTTGCCACCGGCGGTTCGGCCGTGCAGGCGCTGACGCTGGTCAAGCAGCACGGCGCGACGGAGGTCTCGCTCGTGTGCATTGTCGGCGCGCCCGAGGGCGTCGCCGCGGTGACCGGCGCCCACCCGGAAGTGCCCATCATCCTCGGCGCCCTCGACCGCGAACTCAACGCCCGCAAATACATCCTCCCCGGCCTCGGCGATTTCGGCGACCGGCTCTACGGGACCTGAACCATGGAACTCGCCCAACTCACCGACCGCGCGCTGCAGATCCGCCAATGCTTCGCCGCCTATGAGCAGCGCCGCACCGGCCGCACCTGGACCCGCGAGGAAATCATGCAGGGCTTCGTCGTCGACGTCGGCGACCTCATGAAGCTGGTCATGGCCAAGAACGGCGCCCGGCTCGTCGACGACGTGGACCGGAAGCTCGCCCACGAACTGTCAGATTGCCTGTGGAGCATTTTGGTCCTGGCGAAGCTCTATGACCTCGACCTGGAGAAGGAATTCCTGAAGACAATGGACGAACTTCAGCAGGGCACGGCCGGGAATGTGCCGTATTAAGGATAGTCCATGGAACTCGAAATCACCGACATCCCCTCCCTCCAGCCCGGCGAGATCTCGCTGGTGGAGATGCATTCGCTGCTCAACGTCCTGAACGTCCTCCAGGGCGAGCTGACGCTGATCGGCCTGCATCTGGCGGATGACCTCGAACTCCTACCGCAGGGCCTCGCCCTCTGCGACCGCATCAAGGCCTCGTTCTGCGACCCGGCCGCCACCCTCGCCTTCGCGACCCGGGTGAAGGAGGAGGAGCACACGATCATGGCGGAGATTTCCACGCAACTGGTGAGACACCCCGCCAAGGCCAACGATGTGGAGACCACCGAGTCGCTGGCGAACATCCGGAGTGTTTTCCGCATCCTCGAGGTGCGCGCGCTGGAGACCCTGGCGCAAGCCCGCGAGCCCGGCCGGTGGGTCGACTACCGCCTCGCCGAGTTGCGCGAGGATTTTCAGGCCGTGTTCACCGCCATCGAGAAGAACAGCCGGGGCCGCTACCGCATCATCTACAACCTGGCCCGGCAGCAGCCCACCGACTACTACATCGACTTCGAACTCGACAGCACCAACGGCCGCACCATCGCCATGCCCCTGTTGTTCAAGGATGTGATGCGCGATCTCATCGCCAACGCCCGCAAATACACCACCCCCGGCGGCTCGATCAACGTGGGCATCTACGAGACCGATGGCGAACTGCGCTTTGTCGTGCAGGATACCGGCCGCGGCATCCCACCCGGAGAAATCGCGTCGGTGGTGCACTTCGGCCGGCGCGGCAGCAACGTCGGGGAAGTGCGCACCATGGGCGGCGGTTACGGCCTGACCAAGGCCTTCCTCGTCACCAAACGGTTCGGCGGTCGCCTCTGGATCAAGTCGGAACTGGGCGTCGGCACGCGCCTCACCATTGTCATCCCGCGCACGGTCGCGCCGGGGATCTGAGGGCGACTCCTCCCTTTGAAACTGTAGGGCGGGATCGCTGATCCCGCCTC
>JAQSDJ010000062.1:0-1198 GCA_029945855.1 Lacunisphaera sp. | reverse complement strand
ATCAGCCACCCCCCCCTACCACCCCGCCGTGTGCCTCCCGTTCATTTTTTCATGTTCATCCGGGGATTTCGCAGGCACATCCTAACCCCATGATCATCGAGAGCCCCGGCCTCATTGTCGCCGACCGCTGGCAGGAATACCAGCTGCTCGACTGCGGTCTGGGCATGAAGCAGGAGCAGTGGGGCCGCTACAACCTGGTGCGGCCCGACCCGCAGATCGTCTGGCCGCGCAGCGGGGGCGCCACCCGCTGGGAAAAATGGGACGGCTACTACCACCGCAGCGAGACCGGCGGCGGCAAGTGGGAATTCCGCCAGCCGCTCCCCGACCACTGGACCATCCGCTACGGGGCGCTGACCTTCAAGATCCACCCCACCGGCTTCAAGCACACCGGGCTGTTCCCCGAGCAGGCGGTGAACTGGGACTGGTTCACCCAAAAGATCGCGGCCGCCCGGGCCGCCGGCCGGGAGGTGAGCGTGCTCAATCTCTTCGGTTACACCGGCGCGGCCACCGTCGCCGCGGCTGCCGCCGGCGCCAGCGTGTGCCACGTCGACGCCGCCGAGGGCATGGTCAAGTGGTGCAAGGAAAACGCCGCACTCTCCGGCCTGGCCGCGGCCCCCGTGCGCTACATTACCGACGACTGCCTGAAATTCGTCCGCCGCGAGATCAAGCGCGGCCGCCGCTACGACGCCATCATCATGGACCCGCCGACCTACGGCCGCGGCAGCACCGGCGAGCTGTGGAAGCTCGAGGACCACCTCTGGGAACTGCTCACCGAGTGCCAGCAGGTGCTGAGCGACCGGCCGGTCTTCTTTCTCCTCAACGCCTATACCGCGCGTTTGTCGCCCACCGTCGCCGTCAACCTGCTCGCCGCCCTCCTGGCCGGGGCGGGCGGCCGCGTCTCCGGCGGCGAAGTCGGCCTGCCCGTGAAACATGACGGCAAGGTCCTCCCTTGCGGCATCTTTGCCCGCTGGGAATCCACGCCTTGAAGCCGTTCCTGCGTCATGGCCTGATCGCCCTGATCCTGACCGGCCGCGTGCTCGCGGCGGCGCCCACTCCGGCCGAAGTCGAGCCGCCGGCGAAATGGCGCGACCTGTTCCGCTCCAACGCCCTGAGCATCGTCTCGGAAAACGACAAGTATTTCGCCCAGTCCCGTCCCACAGGGAGCGGGCATGACGGTGCAACTGCTTGCATCAGAGTG
>JAQSDJ010000061.1 GCA_029945855.1 Lacunisphaera sp. | reverse complement strand
CCTATTTCGGCACGCGGATGTTCCACCCGCGCACCATCATCCCGCTGCGCGAGTGCGGCGCCGCGCTGGTCATCCGCAGCACCACGCAGCCCGCTTCGCCCGGCACGCGCATCGACGCCACCGGCAACCCCGACCCGAACCGGCCGACCTGCGTCACCAGCCTCGAGCGGCTCACGCTCATCGGCGTGCAATCCCGCCGCACGGGCCTCGGCCGCCCGATCGGCGGCCGCATCACCGCCGCGCTCAACGAGGCCGGCGTCCGCGTGTGGATGACCACCGAGTCCACGCTCGGCCAGTCGTTCTCCGTAGTGGTGCCCGAGCAGGACGAGGCCCGGGCCAAGACGAGCATCGCCGAGGCGCTGGCGCCGGAAATCCAGACGGGCGACCTGCGCGTCGAGCCCGTGCTGTCGCCCGTCACGCTGGTGACGCTGGTCGGCGAGCACATGGGCGCGCAGCCGAACGTCGCCGGCAAATTCCTCAATTCCATCGGCCACGCCGGCATCGCGGTGCGCGCGGTGGCCCAGGGCGCCTCGGCCCGCAGCATCTCGTGCGTGGTGGACGCCGACCAGACCGCCACCGCGGTGCGCACCGTGCACGGGGCGTTCAACCTCGCGCACACCCAGCTCAGCGTCCTGCTGCTCGGCAAGGGTGTCGTGGGCGGCAGCCTGCTCCAGCAGATCGAGCGGCAGAACCAGGCGCTCGGCCGCGAGCACGACGTGCAGGTGCGGCTCGTGGGCATCGGCTCGAGCAAGGGCGCGCTCTTCGACGCGGAGGGCCTGCCGCCGCTCGGCGCCATCGCGCAGCTGGAAAAGGCGCTGGGCGAGGGCAAGACGGTCAAGGACGCCAGCTCGCTCCTGAAAAAACTCTCGCAGCTCCCGAATCCCGTGCTGGTCGACTGCTCCGCCTCCCCGGGCATGGAGAAGATCTACCGCGCGGCCTTCGCCCACGGCATCAACGTGGTGTCGGCCAACAAGCAGCCGCTGGCGCTGCCGACGGCCGAGCGCGCCGCGCTGCTCGCCGAGGCCCGCCGGCATTTCCGCGCCTACCATTACGAGACCACGGTCGGCGCGGCGCTGCCCGTCATCGAGACGCTCAAGAACCTCGTCCGCACCGGCGACCACGTCATCACCATCGAGGGCGCGTTCTCCGGCACGCTCGGCTTCCTCTGCGACCGGCTGGTGCAGGGCGACCCGCTGTCGGCCGCGGTGCGCCGGGCCAAGGAGCTCGGCTACACCGAGCCGCACCCGCGCGACGACCTTTCGGGCCTCGATGTGGCGCGCAAGGCGATCATCCTGGCCCGCGAGCTCGGCCTGCAGGTCGAGCTGGCGGACGTCGTGCTCGAGCCGTTTGTGCCGGCGGAGAACCTGCGCGAGGACGACCCGGAAAAGTTCATGCAATCGCTGGCGAAGCTCGACGCCGCGGTGGCGGCGCGCGTGGCGGCCAGCAAGGCGCAGGGCAAGCTGCCGCGCTACCTCGCGCGCATCACGCCCGGCGCGGCCGGCGCGAAGGTGTCGGTCGGTCCCGTCGAGGTCGACGCGGCGCACCCGGCGGCGGCGCTGCGCGGGGCGGAGGCGTTCGTGGCCTTCCACACCGAGCGCTACAAGGAATACCCGATGGTCGTGCGCGGCGCCGGCGCCGGCGGGGCCGTGACCGCGGCCGGCGTGCTCGCCGACATTCTGCGCCTCGCGCAGAACATCCGCGGCCGGCGGTGAGCCGAACCAAGACTGCCCGCGAATCACGCGAATTGACGCGAATTTCGGATCCGCGGTGAGCCGTGTAGGTCGGGGTTTATCCCCGACGGGGAGCAAGATGTCGGGCGTAAAGCCCGACCTACAGTCTGAGGATTTTATCGGGTCAACCACCCTGGTCTGTCGGGGCGTAAAGCCCCTCCCAAATTCATGCCATCGTGTTCGGAGTTTTCCAATTCGCGTTCATTCGCGTGATTCGCGGGCGAGGCCTTGCCCCCGCCCGGCCGGTGACTTGACAGGGGGCGGGGGCCGGACTAATGCCAAGGCCCGTTGTCCATGGAAGCCGCACTCGATCAGCCGGTGCTCGTGCTGAACCGCCTCTGGCAGGCGGTGAACATCATTGGCGCGCGTCGCGCCTTCGCCCTGCTGGCCCGCGAGCACGCGCAGGTCGTCCACCAGACCGAGGACGCCTTCCGCACCTACTCGCTGCTGGATTGGATCGATTTCTCGACCTACAACCCGCCGGTCGACGCGCTCGAGACCGTGCGCACCATCAACCGCCGCATCCGCCTGCCGCGCGTGATTTTGCTGACCTTCTTCGACAAGCTGCCCTGCAAGGAGTTGAAGCTGACGCGCAACAACGTCTTCGAGCGCGACAAGGACCACTGCCAGTATTGCGGCCACACCTTCGCCCGCGAGCAGCTGAACCTCGACCACGTCATCCCGCGCCACTACGGCGGCAAGACGACGTGGGAGAACATCGTGTGCTCCTGCATCAAGTGCAACACGCGGAAGGCGAACCGCCTCCCGCACGAGGCGCACATGCGGCTCATCCGCAAGCCCGTGCGCCCGAAGTGGCGGCCGGTCATCAGCCTCGTCCTGCACAACCACGACCACGAGAAGTGGAAGGACTTCCTCGACGTCGCCTACTGGAACGTCGAGCTGGAGGAGTGATTTATATTTTTCACCGTTGCCCGCCGCTGCGGGCCCGGTGTTTGTCCCGGCCGTCGCCGGGCAAAGATTTTGGATTCTCGGTTTTCGATTGGCCGCGCGTGGGCGCGGCCTTTTGGCGTCAGCGCTGAGGTAGGGCGAGTCGTCCCGACGAGCCGCGGTTCACCGCCAGGCTCGGGGCCTTGAGCTTGTCGAAACGGCTCATCCGGAGGATTCGCCCTACCGTTGCCTACCGATAATCGTCGCGGGCGGGGGAGAAGATGTCGATGACGCGGCAGGGGGTGAGCGTGCGGCCGCTGTGTTCGACGCCGCCGGGGATGATCGCCGCCATGCCGGGACGCAGCACGGTGGTTTCGGTGCCGACGGTGAACTCGAATACGCCTTCGAGGATGCAGCTGATCTGCTCGTGCGGATGACTGTGCCGCGGAAGCACGACACCGGGCTGCAGCGTCACCTCGCCCACAGTCAGTTTTTCCAGGTGGGCGTAGTGGCCGCGGATCGTGCCGTTGAAGATTTCCTTGGCGGGGAGGGAGGCGAGGGTGGCGAAGGGCATGGGGAGGGATCAGAGGACAGAAGGCAGAAGACAGAGAACAGGCCGGGTAACCTGGCGGGATTATTTTCGATTTCGGATTATCGATTTTCGATGGAGAAGTCCGGGGCAGACCGGTTTGTAACGTAATACGTTACAAACGCGGGGAGGGCGGCGCTACAGCAGCGGGAGGGTGATGCGCATGGTGGTGCCGCGGGGGCCGGTGCTGGCGAGGGTGAGGTCGCCGTGGTGGTCCCGCACGATGCGCTGGGCGATGGCGAGGCCGAGGCCCGTGCCGTCGGCCCGGCCGGAGAGGAACGACTCGAAGATGCGCGGGCGGATGGCATCGGGGATGCCGCCGCCGGTGTCGGCGAGGTCCACGTGCACGACGCGCGTCCCGCCGCGGGTCTCCTCGGTGCAATGCACGGTCAGGCCGCCGCCCTGCGGCATGGCCGCGAGGGAATTGAGGGCGAGGTTGAGCACGACCTGCTGCAGCTGGCCCTTGTTGCCGTCCACCAGCAGGGCGCGGGCGGGGGCGGGGTAGTGCAGCTGGACCTTGGCCTGCGCGAGCTTCGCGCGCAGGAGCACGAGGGTGTCGTCGAGGATCTCCGCCAGCGCCCAGCGCGAGTGCAGGGCCGACGGGGCGCGGGCGAAGGAGAGGACGCGCGAGACGATCTCCTCAAGC
>JAQSDJ010000060.1 GCA_029945855.1 Lacunisphaera sp. | reverse complement strand
CCGGTCGCTCCCGTGGCCCGCCCGCCCGCCCCGCCGGTCACCGCGTTCAAGCCGCTGCGGCGCAACGTCGGCCTTTTCACGGGCCGGGGTGGCACCATGGGCTGGCTGGTCAACCCGGATGCAGTCATGGCCGTGGACACGCAGTTTCCCGACACCGCCGAGATTTTCCTCCGGGATCTGCCCGGGCGCAACGGGCGCACGCTCGATGCGGTCATCAACACCCACCACCACGGTGATCACACCGGCGGCAACGGGGTCTTCCGGCCCGCGACCAAGACCATCGTCGCCCATGTCAACGTGCCGGATCTGATGCGGGCTGCCGCCGCCCGCGGACCAAAACCGCCGACGGAGCCCGAACTTAGCCCCTTGCTGCCGAACCTGTGTTTTGCGGAGGGTTTCGGGCAGGGTTTCGGCGACGAGTCGCTCAGCGCCCGGTATTTCGGCCCGGCGCACACCAAGGGTGACATCGTCACCCTCTTCCAACAGGCCAACGTCGTGCACCTCGGCGACCTGGTGTTCAACCGGATGTATCCTGTCATCGACCGACCCGGCGGGGCGAGCATCCGCGGGTGGTTGACCGTGCTGGAAAAGATCGCCGCCGAATATCCGAAGGATGCGATCTATATCTACGGCCACGGCCACGCGAAATTCGGCGTCACCGGCACCACCGCGGACCTGTTCGTGTTCCGTGATTATCTCTCGGCGCTGCTGGCGCACGTGGCGGCGGAAATCAAGGCCGGCAAGCCGAAGGAGGAGATTGTGAAACTGGAGAATCTCGCCGGCTTCCCTGATTTCCACGTCCCGCCCGGCCGGGGCAACCGCCTCGGCAGCAACCTCGGCACCGCCTACGACGAGCTGACGAGCGGGTGAACCGCGCGCAGGGGTCCCGCCGGGAGGATCGCAGTGACAAGAGACTTGCCACCTCGGCCCGCTCTGTCGTGGTAAGCCCGGTTTTCCCACCTCCATCCCGCATGGCCCTGCAGCAACTCAGCGAAGAACAGATCCGCAACTGGACCCGCAACCAGAAAGACGAATGGTGGTTCACTAACATCTACCGCGGCGACATGCCGCAGCTGACTTTCCGGTCGGCCTTGACCGGGTTTCTCCTCGGCGGCGTGCTGGCGGCGACCTCGCTCTACATCGGGGGCAAGACGGGCATCGGCATCGGGGTGGGCCTGACCTCGGTTATCCTCGCGTTCGCCATGTTCCGTCTCATGGCCAACGCCGGGATCGCGCAGGATTTCACCATCCTCGAGAACAACTGCACCCAGTCAATTGCCACGGCGGCGGGCTACATGACCATGCCGCTGATCTCCAGCCTGCCGGCCTACATGCTCGTCACCGGGCACATCATTCCCTGGTGGCAGATGATCATCTGGATGTCCGTCGTCGCCATTCTCGGGGTGCTGGTGGCGTTTCCCCTGAAGCGGCGCTTCATCAACGAGGATCAGCTGCCCTTTCCGGAAGGTCGTGCGTGCGGCGTGGTGCTCGACGCCCTTTACACCGGTCAGGCGGCCGCCGGCATGTTCAAGGCGCGACTCCTCGCCGGCACGGCGGTGCTGACCGGCCTTTATCAGGTGGCGGTCAGCGACGGCTGGATGACCTTGCTCCAGTTCAAGCTCCTCCGGCTGGACCGGTGGGCGGGCCTGTCGGCGCCGTGGACCCTGCACGAGCGGTTGGACGAGTATTACTATGCGCTGGCGGCAAAATTCCACCTCTGGGTCCCCAGCATCCTCGGCACGGACATCCGCCGGCTGGGCCTGCGGGTGACGCTCGACGCGGCGATGCTGGGCATCGGCGGCCTGATGGGCATCCGGGTGGCGACGAGCTGCGTGCTGGGCGCCTTCATCAATTTTGCGGTGCTCGCCCCGATCATGATCCAGCGTGGCGACATCAAGTCCTACACGGCGCCGAGCGGGGCGCTGATCCAGATTTCCCGCGGGGAGATCGTCAACCAGTGGGCGCTTTGGTGGGGTGTCACCATGATGGTGGTCGGTTCGCTGGTCAGCCTGTTCGCCAAGCCCGACCTCATCATCGGGGCCTTCAAGAAGCTGTCGGGCCGGAAGGCGGCGGCGCCCGGCCCCGATCTGCTGGCGGGCATCGAGCTGCCGCTGTGGATGTCCTTCGTGGGCGTGCCGGTGTTCAGCGTCATCGGCGCGACGGTCACGCACTATTTTTTCGGGGTGCCCTGGTTCCTGTCCTTCGTGTCGCTGCCACTCATCTTTCTGCTCACGGTCATCTGCACGAACTCGATGGCGCTGACCTCCTGGACGCCCACCGGTTCGCTGAGCAAGATCACGCAGTTCACGATGGGGGCGATCGACAGCTCCAATCCCGCGAGCAACCTGATCCCCGCGGGCATGACCTCGGAAATCTCCGCCAACGCCGCCAACCTGCTCTCGGACATCAAGCCCGGCTACATGCTCGGGGCCAAGCCCCGCCAGCAGGCCATCGGCCATGTCATCGGCATCTTTGCCGGCGCGATCGCGGTCGTGCCCCTCTTCTTCCTGCTGTTCCTGCAGCCGGATGCAAACGGCGTGCGCTCATCCGCCACGCTCGTCACCGAGCAGTTCCCGATGCCGGCGGCGCTGCAATGGAAAGGCGTGGCTGACATCATCGCCAACGGACTGAGCAGCCTGCCGGTGTCCGCCCTCGTCTCAATGGCCGTGGCCGCCGTGGCGGCGCTGGTCTTCGAGTTGCTGCGCATCCGGACCAACGGCCGGTTCCCCCTGTCCGCCGTCTCGATCGGGCTGGGGGTGATCCTGCCGCCGGAATATTGCTTCACGATGTGGGTTGGCGCGCTGCTCTTCTGGTGGCAGGGTCGCAAGCACGCCCAGCCCGGCACCAAGGGGCACGTATTCTGGGTCGAGGGCTGCGAACCCATCTGTGCCGGGTTGATCTCCGGCGCGGCGCTTGTCGGCATCGGCAACGCCATTGTCAACGTGCTGTTGAACTGAGGCGGGATCATGCCGTTGGGGTGGGGCCGCGAGCTTGCTCGCGCTCTGAAGCGCGCCCGCGAGCGGGCTGGCCCACCGCGGCACCGCCGCCCGCGGGCGCCGACGAGCGGCGCCCCTACAAAAAGCCGAGGTTATGAAACAAACGCTTATCCGAACCAGGGCCGCAGGGCACCGCTGAGTTCATCGTGCCGGGCCTGGAGATCGCGGTAGAGCGCCCGGTGTTTCGCGTTGGGCAGGCAGCGGGTGGCCTGGTCGGGCGCGACGGTGCCGCCGGTGAAATCCGTGAGCTTCACCTTGCGGCCTTCGCGCAGGGCCACGCACCACGCGGCCTGCAGGGCGCCGCCGAGCGCCGCGCCCTCGTCCTCCACCATGGCGACGACCGGCACACCGAAGATGTCCGCCATGATCTGCCGCCACACCGCCGAGCGGGCGCCGCCGCCGGTGACGCGGATCTCGCGGGCCTTGACGCCGAGCGCGGCGAGCCGACGCAGGCCGTAGTTCATGTTGAGGGTCACGCCTTCCATGGCGGCGCGGGCCAGGTGGCCGCGCGTCAGCGTCGCGCCGCTCAGGCCGGCGAGCACGCCGGTGCCGCGGGGCAGGTTGGGCGTGCGCTCGCCGTTGAAGTAGGGCAGCAGGTTGAGCCCGCCGGCGCCCGGCGGCGTGCCGGCCACGGCCGACTCGAGCGCCGCGTGGTCCCAGCCGAAAAGCGTGCGGAACTGCTCGGTCACGAGCGTGACGTTCATCGTGCAGAGCAGGGGCAGCCAGCCCCCGGTGGAGGAACAGAACGCCGCGATCTCGCCGCGCGGGTCGACCACGGGCGACTTGCTGTAGGCGTAGATGGTGCCGCTGGTGCCGAAGCTGGCGCTGACGACTCCGGGCGCGACGTTGCCCGTGCCGATGGCGCCCATCATGTTGTCGCCGCCGCCGGCGCTGACGACCACGGCG
>JAQSDJ010000059.1 GCA_029945855.1 Lacunisphaera sp. | reverse complement strand
CCGGGGGCCGGGGGGGTGGGCGGTGGGCGGGCGGCCCGGCGAGCATCCGCGCCGAGGAAACCGGCGCGCCCGCGCCGGCCGCCGCCGTGAGCCACGTGCCCGTGACGCCCGTGGCGCCCGAGGCGACGCTCGCCACCGGCTATGCGGCCGAGGCGAAGGGACTGCTCGCGCTCGGTGCGACCCTGACCGAGCGCAACGACTACGCCGCCGCCGAGATCGCCTACCGGCGCATCCTCAGCTCGACGGATTTTATGCAGGCGGACCAGATGGACGCCCAGATCGGCCTCGCGCGCACCTACCGTCTGCAAGGCAGCCTTACCAAGGCGGCCGCGATCTACGAAAAATACCTGAAGCAATTCCCCGACGACAGCCGCGTGCCCGACGTGCTGCTCGACCTGGGGCGCACGCTGCGGGCCATGGGGGCGCACCGGCCGGCCATCGCGCGCTTCTACAACGTCATCAACTCAACCCTGAAGCTGCCCACGGAGGGCTACGAGCACTACCAGCTGTTGGCCAAGACGGCCCAGTTCGAGATCGCCGAGACCCATTTCGAGTCGGGCAACTTTGCCGAGGCGGGGAAATTCTTCCTGCGCCTGCGCCTGCTCGACCTCGCGCCGGAGGACCGCGCCCGCGCGCATTTCAAGTCCGCCTACGCCCTGCAACTCGCCGGCGACCCCGAGGGGGCCGTCACCACCCTCCGGACCTTCCTCGACCAGTGGCCGCAGGACGTCAACGTGCCGGAGGCGCGCTACCTGCTGGCGACCACGCTCCGCCAGCTCAACCGCCCGGAGGAGGCGCTCACGGCCACGCTCGAGCTGCTGCGCGACGCGCAAAGCGGCACGGACGCCCGCCGCTGGGCCTACTGGCAGCGGCGCACGGGCAACCAGCTCGCCAACGACTTCTTCCAGGCCGGCGACACGCGGCACGCGCTCGCGATCTACGAAGGCCTGTCCGCGCTCGCGACCGATCCGGCCTGGCGCCTGCCGATCATCTACCAGATCGGCCTGTGTCACGAGCGCCTGCGCGCCCTAGACCGCGCCCGCCCGGCCTATCAGGACATCATCGACACGGTTGCCCGTTTCCCCGCGGCCCCGGCGCCCGGGACCGCCGACGAGCAGAGCCGGGACCTCGCCCACATGGCCGCCTGGCGTCTGACGCACATGGATTGGAGCGACCAGACCGAACGGCAGCTCAACACCTTTTTCACCACCACCACCACCACCACGCCACCGGCCGCACCCGCCGCCCGGGCCACCACCCCATGATCCCCCTCGAAACCCTGCAGCAGCACCAGCAAGTCTGCGACGAATTGCACGCCCTCACCGTGGAGGAAAATCGTTTCCTCCAGCAGCACCACCGCGCGCCCGACGGCCCGTTGCTCGAGCGCAAGCGCGTGTTGCTCGAGCGCCTGGAGGAAACCCTCGCCACGCTGCGCGCCGCCCCCCGGGGCGACGCGGCGGGCGGCACCGGGCGCCAGGCCCTGGACCGGACCCGGGAGCGCATCCTGCAGATCCTCCAGCTCGACCGCGAAAACGAACAGCTGCTGCTGCGCTTCAGCCTGACGGGCAACCGCGTGTCCGCCACCACCCCCGCGCTGCCGGTCGGGATGCTGCAAAAAATCTACCAGCGGCACGCCTGACGGCGCCCCGGCCGGACCAACTCTCCGCCGGCCCCGCAAAAGTTTTTGCGAATCCGGCCGATATACCGGTAGTGCCCTCCGAGAATCCCACTCCGATCCCCCGCGGATCGCTGCAAGCCGACGAGGTGGTGCGGCAGCTGCGCCACCTGCCCGCCGCGGCCCGGGTGCTGCCGCGCCTGAAAAAATTGCTGAGCGACGGCAATTCCTCGATGCACGAGGTCGTGGAGATGATCCGGCTCGACCCCGGCATCGCGGCGCGCGTGCTGCAGATGGGCAACAGCATCTATTACAGCCAGGGGCTGCATTGCTACACCGTCGGCGAGGCCGTGGACCGGGTCGGCTACAACCAGATCTATGAACTGGTCGCGAACGCGGTCGCTTCGCAGGTGCTGGTGCGCCCGCTCACGGTCTACGGCATTGAGGCCGAGGAACTCTGGCGGATGTCCGTCGTGTGCGCTTTCGCCAGCGAGACCCTGGCCCGGCACCTGCACCTCGATCGCGACATCGCCTACACCGTGGGCCTGCTCCACGGCGTCGGCCTGGTGGCCATCGACGAGTGGGCCTTCCGCCGGCAGCCCGGGCTGCGCTTTGCCGCCGGGGCGCTGCCCTTGGAGACCACCGAGGCCGAGCGCGCCGTGCTGGGCTTCCACAACGGGGAGGCGGGCGCCGCCCTGCTGCGCCTCTGGGGCTTTTCCCCGGTGATGTCCGAGCCGATCCGCTGGCAGTTCCATCCCCGGATCACCGCTTCGCACCAGAAATTCTCGGTCGTCTTGCACCTGGCCAAGCGCCTGCGCACCGCGGTCTGCACCGGTTCGCTGGAGATCAGCAACGGGGAAAAAGACCTGCTCGCCAGCCTGAACCTGCGCAACCAGACGATCGAGCAGCTGCTGGAAGAGGTGCAGGCCCGCCTGCAGGACATCCGGTCCCTCCTCGAGACGAATTCGCCGGACCGGTCGGTCCTGGATTTTCCCAACGGCGAGCGCACGATCCATGGCACCGGGGTGACGCGGACCATGATGGACCGGTATGCCTGAGCGGGTGTTTTCACGGTTCGGTGGCCGGCGCCGGCGGGGATTGGCTTTCAGTCGCGGCCAGCCCGGCCGATATGTCAGGCAGCGCGGCATGTCCCCGGCAACGGCCCGGGTTTGCCTCCCTTTCTTCACCCCATGGCCCGAATCCTCCTAGTCGACCCCAACGAGATGGCGCAGCGCGCCATGCGGGGCATCCTCGCGCGGGGGAACCATCGTTGCGCCTGCGTCAATACCGCCCTCGAGGGCTGGGATTTCATCCGGCAGAACGCCATGGTGGACCTGGTCATCAGCGAATTGGCCCTGCCGGGCAGCATCAACGGCCTGGAATTTGTCAAACGGCTGAAGGCCGACTGCCTGTTGAAGCTCCTGCCGGTGGTCATCTATACCAGCCAGGGGGACCGCGAGGCCGTCAAACGCGGCCTCGACCTGCGCATCCAGAATTTTCTCGTGAAGCCCTACCACGACGACGACGTGTTCGCCGAGATCGGCAAGAGCGAGGCCAACCCGTGGCGCAACCGGCACTTCGAGGAGGAGCGGTCCTTCTGCCGCATGATGGGGCACACGCCCGAGCAGGTGCACCGGATGCTGGACGACCTCCGGACCGCGGTGGACGCGGCCGGCGCCCCGCTGCAAAAATGGGCGGCCCTGGAGGCGGGGACCGAGATGATCGAACTGATCTCACCGCTGATCGCGCAGGGCGAGGCGGCCGGCGCCTGGGGGATGGTGGAAAGCCTCAACAACCTGGTGGAATGCGTCCGCCAGGGTGGTTGGAGCCGCCTGCCCGCGGAATTCGAGACCCTCGCTTTCGCGGGTCAGCTCATCGCCCACCGGCTCGACGACACCTTGGGCGGCCTCGGCTTTCTCAGTGACGACGAACAGCACTCCGAGGCCGATCAGCGGGAACGGGACCGCTGGCGCGCCGCCGTGTTGTCCGGGGCGCACCCGGTCATCGACCTGGCCAGGTTGCACCGGGAGATCGACGCCCTGCCGGGCTGCCCGGTAATCGACACATCCGCCGCGGCCTTCCAGATGGTGGCCAACGGGCATCCCTCCTGCATCAATCCGCTCATGGACCTCGTCGATCGCGACCCGGGCCTCGCGGCGCAGATGCTGATCGCCGCCAACCAGGCGCATCCGGCCGGAGAGAACGACAACATCATCGAGGAACCGCGCCTCGCCGTAGGCATGCTTGGCGAATCCAAGCTGGAACTGCAGGCCCGGCGGCTGGTCCAGGCG